>CAZPLV010000016.1:2154-22022 GCA_964587295.1 uncultured bacterium | reverse complement strand
GCTGACGGACATCATCCTTACAAACCGGGTGGACAGACGGATGCTTGTGATCGATACAAAATTCAATTCCCTGCTTGCACCAGGCAGATATGGCCAGGAGTCAGTACGCAGCGGCTACATGTATCAGATGTATGCGTATCTGCGATCCCAGGAAGGGTCGGACAATCCGTCCGCCGCTAATGCTTCCGGTATTCTGCTTCACCCGTCCGTAGGCAGAATGATGAACGAAGCCGTGGTCATTCAGAATCACGAGATTCGTTTTGCGACCGTCGATCTGGCAGCTGGCGCCCGTGAAATCCGTCGGCAGCTGTTGGAGGTGGCTGCCAGTGCCGGTGATCTGATCAACAGCCAAAATGTTCGGTGATGACTGAAGTGACAGATTGGGCACCGTAGGACTTCAGTAGCCCCGTATCTCAATGGATCGGGTTCATGTTGCGGCCGCCGGGGTAATGTCTTGCTGGAGGAAGTACTTGCAACAGTCTGCTTCAGGATCCGGCCAGCCCGTCGCCACAGGACTGGCACTCGCAGTGGTTTCAGGCGTGGCGGCTGCGCTGCAGACGCGGATTCACGGCCAGCTGGGGGCCGAGATCAACGACGGTGCGCTGACCGCAATCATTTCGTTCGGCGGCGGACTGCTGATACTGCTGACCATGCTCCTGTTCTCAGGAGACATGCGGAACGGACTTGCCGGCATCCGCTCGGCAGCCCGGAACCGGCAGATACCCTGGTGGCTGCTGCTCGGTGGGCTGGCCGGTGCGCTGACGGTGTTCAGTCAGGCGATGACTGCCGCCATCATCGGAGTGGCGCTGTTCAGTGTGGCGATGGTTGCCGGGCAGACGCTGTCGAGCCTGTTGATTGACCGGATTGGTCTGGGACCAGCAGGAATAATCAGGCCGACACCACGACGGCTTGTCGCCGCTGCCGTTGCAGTCGTGGCTGTCCTCGTGGGGGTGTGGAGTGAACTGGAGCGGGGCGGCAGCCTGCTGCTCCTGCTGCCTGTTGCCGCCGGTTTCGGCATCGGCTATCAGCAGGCTGCCAACGGACGGGTCCGGGAAGCGGCAGGCAACGCACCGGCGGCCACTTTGCTCAATTTCATTGTCGGACTGGCGGCACTGTGCCTCGGCTGGCTTGTGACGCAGCTGGTGACCGGCTTCGACTGGCCTGTCTTTCCGTCAGAACTGTGGCTGTATATCGGCGGTGCACTTGGTGTGCTGCAGGTGCTCATCATGTCATTCGTTGTGCGCTGGACAGGTGTGCTGCTGCTGGGACTGGGCCTGATCTTCGGGCAGCTGGCGGCCGCCCTGGTACTGGACTCGCTGGCAGCAGAGATCAGCCTGACAGCGAACGTGTATGTCGGCGTTGGTCTCGCTCTGCTGGCGGTTCTTCTTGCCGGCGGCCCTGCCCTGGGCTGGCGCAGGGCAGGGCGCTGAACGGCCTGCAGAGGACTGCCCGACCTATAATGGGGTCATGGCAGTAGAAAGCAACATGCTCGAACTTGGAACGAAGGCACCTGATTTCAGTCTCAACCGGGTCACGGATGACACTGTGGTCAGCCGCGCCGATTTTGCGGACAAGCCCCTGCTGGTGGTATTCATGTCGCGGCACTGTCCGTACGTGAAGCACATCCAGACAAGGTTCGCCGCCCTGGCGAATGAGTATCTGGATAAGGGCGTGGCCGTGGTCGCAATCTCAGCTAATGATGTGACCAGCCACCCGGAGGATGCGCCCGCGAAGCTGAAGGAACAGGCGGAAGAAGTCGGCTTCGACTTTCCCTACCTCTTCGACGAGAGCCAGGAGACGGCACGTGCCTACAGCGCCGCCTGCACTCCGGATTTCTTCCTGTTTGACGCGGATCATCGGCTTGCTTACCGGGGCCGTTTCGACGGGAGCCGGCCACGCAATGACGAGCCGGTCACCGGCGCTGATCTCAGGGCTGCGCTCGATGCGGTTCTGAAGGGGGAGAGCATCCCCGGAACAGAGCAGCGGCCGAGCATGGGCTGCAGCATCAAGTGGCGTGAAGCCTGAGTGGCAGAGCAAGGCCGGACCGTGGTGCCGGTCACATGCTATGCTCGCTCCAATCGTGAAGTTTCGCGAACTGATCACCACCTAATGCCCCAGGAGGACCCCCAGTGGCCGAAGTAGTCTTGGAGAACGTATACAAGCGGTTTGGTAACGTCACGGCTGTTCAGGATTTCAACCTGAACATTGCTGACGAAGAGTTCATGGTGTTCGTCGGACCGTCTGGCTGCGGCAAGACCACGACGCTGCGCATGATTGCGGGTCTGGAGGAAATTTCCGAAGGCACCATCAGCATCGGCGGCAAGGTAATGAACGACGTACCGCCGAAGGACAGGGACATCGCGATGGTGTTCCAGAACTATGCTCTGTACCCGCACATGAACGTGTTCCAGAACATGTCCTTCGGTCTGCGGCTCCGTCGCACGCCAAAAGCCGAGATTGAGCGCCGGGTCCGTGAGGCCGCCGGCATCCTGCAGATTGAACACCTGCTCGACCGCCGTCCGCGTGAACTCTCGGGCGGACAGCGCCAGCGCGTTGCGCTCGGTCGCGCCATCGTCCGGGAACCGAAAGTGTTCCTCATGGACGAGCCGCTCTCCAACCTCGACGCCAAGCTGCGTGTCGAAATGCGTGCCTCGATCTCCAAGCTGCACAAGCGGCTGGGTGTCACCACTGTTTACGTGACTCATGACCAGGTCGAAGCAATGACGATGGGTACCCGGATTGTGGTCATGAAAGACGGACTCATCCAGCAGGTCGACTCACCTATCAACCTGTACGACAAACCGGTCAACCGCTTCGTTGCCGGATTCATGGGCTCACCCGCCATGAACTTCATGGTTGGTGACGTGAAGAACGGCCGCATCAGCGCACCGCAGTTTGATGTGCTTCCTGATGAGGAACTCGCCGGCAAGCTTCGTGCAGCTGAAGGCAAGAAGGTTTACCTGGGCGTACGTCCTGAGAACCTCGGCCTCAAGGGCTACACGGATATCGAAGAGGGCGACAACGCGATCCAGGCTGTTGTCGAGGTCGTCGAGCCACTGGGCGCCGAAACGCACGTGATTGCGAGCGTCGGTGGAGACCAGAGCATCGTTGCCCGGGTTGACGCCCACGCGGCGGTCCAGGCCGGTCAGGAAATCACGCTGCTTGCCAAGCCAAGCGGCCTGCATGCATTCGCAATGGAAGGGGACGAGCTGAACCTCCGGTACAGCTGAAGTCCGCAAATCAGATAGTTTGCCCGACTCATTCCGCATCACGCGGAATGAGTCGGGCTCTGTAAGGATTCAGATACAGAAGTGAACGACCTGCACAGCTCAAGTACAGTACTGGCCGCATTGCACGCTGCCGAGAAGTTCTACGGTGGACAGACCGTACTGGACGGAGTGAGCCTGGAGCTGCGGGCCGCCTCCAGGATGGCGCTCATAGGCCGCAACGGTGCCGGCAAATCCACCATCCTCCGGCTGCTGGCCGGCACGGAGGAGCCCGATGGCGGCGAGGTTTACCGCCGTGCTGACATCGAGATCGGGGTGCTGGACCAGGAACTCGCGCTCAGTGACGACGTCACCGTGAATGAACTCAGCGATCAGGCCTTCACCGGACTGGAAGAGCTGGAAGCCCGGCTTAACCGCCTGGAGGAGGCAGGCCTCGATGATCCTGACACCTACGCCGAGTGGGAAGTGCTGCACGAACGGTTTGAACGGCGCGGCGGTTACGCCCGGCGGGCCAGACGTGATGCGGTCCTGAACGCACTTGGCTTCCGCGGCCGTGAGGACGAACCCGTGCGCCACCTCTCCGGTGGTGAGAAGACCCGCCTCGGACTGGCCCGGCTGCTGATGCTGCAGCCGGATCTGCTCCTGCTGGACGAGCCCACCAACCACCTGGACATGGAAATGCGCGACTGGCTTGCCGGTCACCTTGCGCGCTATGCCGGCGCATGCCTCATCATCTCGCACGACCGTGCCTTCCTGGACGACAGCTGCCAGCAGACCGCCGCTGTCGCCAACGGGCGTCTCAGGCAGCACGAAGGCAACCCCAGTGACTACCGGCAGGCGCGCGCTGAGCAGGACCGGATTGACGCACTCACCCGGCTCAACCAGCAGAAGGAACAGGAACGCCTGAGCTCAGCGGCAGAGCAGATGAAAGCCTGGGCCGGACAGAACGCCAAACTGCACCGCCGTGCGAAAGCCATGTTCCGCCGGGTTGAACGCTTTGAGGAAACCATGATTGAGGACGCGGAGCGTGAACAGGGACTGGCCCGCTTCCGTTTCGACAGTGATGATTCAGGCGAGATTGTACTGCAGGCGGAGAGGCTCAGCCGGAATCTGGACGGGCGGCAGCTGTTCGAGGATGTCGCGATCACCCTGCGCAAAGGTGACCGCGTGGCCCTGCTCGGCCCTAATGGTGCGGGCAAGACCACGCTGCTGCGGACCCTGCTGGGTGACGCCGCCAGCGATGACCCGCGCGGTTTTGTCCGTACCGGCTCGCGCGTCAGGCTCGGTTATTACGACCAGGAGTTGCGTGACGTGGACCCGCAGCGCACGCTCATCGAAGAACTGATCCGTCTGACGGGTGACCGGGAAGCCCATAACCTGCTGGGCCGCTTCATGTTTCCGTATGACGCACAGTACAAGCAGATCAGCAGCCTCTCCGGGGGAGAGAAGGCTCGTCTGGCGCTGCTGAAGCTCACCATGGGCAACTACAACCTTCTGGTGATGGACGAGCCGACCAACCACCTGGACACGGAGATGATCGAAGCGCTGGAGACAGCCCTGAACGAGTATGAAGGCACCATGCTGCTCGTGTCCCACGACCGGCGCTTCGTGAACAGCGTTGCCAGCATCGTCTGGGAACTGGACGATGGCCATCTCGAGAAGTACGCCGGCGGCCTCGGATACTGGCAGCAGAAACGCCAGGAGCTGAAGGTGCAGAAGAAGGCAGCCCCTGCCCGGACCGTCGATTCAGCTCCAGCGAAGACACATGGCAATGGACCCACTCTTGGCTCCCCCTGGCAGCTGAGGCGGCGACTCGAGGAGCTGGAACAGGAGATTGTCAGCGTCGAGGAACAGCTGGCTGAACTCACTCAGCTGCTGTCGGATCCGGCCGGGCTGGAAGCAGCGGAGCTGACTGTGACTTCCGAGCAGCATGGAACACTGGACACCCGGATGCTTGAACTCCTTGAGGAATGGGAAAAGATCAGCAGCCACCTGGAGGAGTCCCGCAGTTAAGATGAACCCGTGACAGAGCTCCCGGGCGGCATATTCCCAATTGACCTGATTTACGCCGGACTGAACCGGACCATGGCCTCCTACCTGATACCGGGTGTGGACGGCAGGTTCATGCTGATCGAAACCGGTCCCTACTCGCTCTACCCGCAGCTTGAGGACGCAATCGCTGAGCTCGGCTTTGACCCGCACAACCTCACTGACATCCTGCTGACCCACATTCATCTGGATCACGCCGGCAACGCCGGTGCGCTGGCTGTACGCTACGGGGCCAACGTCTGGGTGCATGAGACCGGGGCACCGTTCCTGATTGATCCGGAGCGGCTGATTTCCAGTTCGCGACGCGTGTACGGTGCTGATTTCGATGAACTCATGAAAGGTGCGGAGCCGCTGCCGGAAAGCAGCGTCATCACAGTGAACGATCAGGACGAATTCGAGTTGCATGGCCGCAGTTTCCGCGTGTTGCACACACCCGGTCACGCCGGTAGCCATGTGAGTTACCTGATGGACGGCAAGGATCTGTTCACCGGGGATTCCGCCGGCATCCGCTTCCCTGGAACAGCGTTCGTGAAGCCGGCCACTGCGCCGCCGGAGATTGACCTTAATGCCTGGCTGCTCAGCATCGAACGCATGCAGGCAACCAGGCCGGAACGCATACTGCCGACGCACTTCGGGCCCTATGACGATGCTGACTGGCACTTCCGCGAACTGCGGCGCCAGCATGCACTCTGGGGCAAAGTGGTACTGGACGGGCTGCGCCAGGACGCCAGCGACGAAGAACTAGTTGAGCTCATAACCCTGACTTCCGAGAAGCAGATGGAAGCTGCCGGACTCAGCGCCGTGGACAGGGAACGCTGCCGGGTGAGCAGCGACCACAACATGACGGCCATGGGACTCAAACGCTACTGGCAGAAACTGCAGCCTGACCGCCTTGCGGAACCGGAGTTCCCGCTCGGGCGGCCGGCGCGCATTGCCGTGCTGGCCAGCGGCCGGGGCAGCAACATGGAAGCGCTCATCCGTGCCTATCCGGCCGGGGATCAGCTCGGCTCCGTCAGCCTGATCGTCAGCGACAGGGCGGATGCCGGCGCGCTCGCAACGGCAAGTCAGGCAGGATTACCCGCGGAGTATGTGCCGTGGACGAACCGCTGTAACTTTGAGGCTGAACTGACACTGCTGCTGAGCGAAAGGCACATTGACCTGATCTGCCTGGCGGGCTTCATGCGTCTGCTGTCAGCCGACTTCGTGAAGCAGTGGGATGGCCGGCTGCTCAACATACATCCGAGTCTGCTGCCTGACTTCCGCGGCCTGAATCCACAGCAGCAGGCCATAGACGCCGGGGCCAGCGAGTCAGGCTGCTCGGTGCATTTCGTTGATGCCGGCGTCGACACCGGCCCAGTGGTCATGCGGAGTACTGTCCCGGTACTGGACGGTGATGACGCCCAGGCCCTGAGCGCCCGCATTCTGGAGCAGGAACATGGCCTCTACCCCAGGGCAGTTCGCAAGGTTCTGCGGGGAGAAGCTTCTTGAGGGTACTGCTGATCGGCTCGGGGGGACGCGAGCACGCTCTCGCCTGGAAACTGGCCCGGTCGCCGCTGCTGACCGCACTGTTCGCCACGCCCGGCAATCCCGGCATCGCTGAACACGCCACCCTGCTCAGCAGCCCGTCGGATCCGGAATCGCTGGCTCAGCTGGCTCAGGACAACAGTATCGACCTGGTCGTTGTCGGTCCGGAGCAGCCGCTTGTGGATGGCCTGGTTGACCGGCTGGCGGCCAGGGACATCATGGCTTTCGGTCCGCCGCAGGCGGCAGCGCAGCTCGAGGGTTCCAAGCGGTTCGCCAAGGAATTCATGGAGCGCAATGGTGTACCGACTGCAAGCGCACGCGCCTTCACGGGTCGTGACGAGGCGATCGCGTATCTGGAGGGTCTCGCACACGTTCCCGTCGTCAAGCAGTCGGGCCTGGCGGCTGGCAAGGGCGTGACGGTTGCCGCGACGGTGGAGGAAGCCCGGCAGGCGGTCACTCGAGCCTTTGCGGGTAACGGCGCTGATGGCGTGGTGCTGGAAGAGCGACTGGCCGGGCGTGAACTCAGCCTGCTTGGCATCACGGACGGCAGCAACTGGTTGCCACTCAGACTGGCGCAGGATTACAAGTACTTCAATACGGGTGACAGCGGCCCGATGACCGGTGGAATGGGAGCCGTCGCACCGGTCGAGCTTCTCAGCCAGGAACAACTCCGGATTGTTGACGAGCACATCGTCGGACGTACCCTCAGCGGCCTGCAGGCCGAGGGGCTCACCTTTGCCGGGGTCCTGTTCATCGGCCTGATGCTGACAGATTCGGGTGTGAAAGTACTCGAGTACAATGTGCGGCTCGGTGATCCTGAGACACAGTCGGTGTTGCCGCTGCTGGAGACGGACCTGCTTGAGGTGATCGTGGCTGCCTGCCGGGGCAAACTGCAGGAGCAGAGACTTGACTGGCGGGACCAGGTGGCCGCCGGTATCGTGATGGCGGCGCCCGGTTACCCGGGAACGCCCGAACGGGGCATTCCCCTGACCCTGCCTGCAGGTTCCGCGGATCTGCTCGTCTTCCAGGCAGGAACGGAATTGAAGGACGGTCAGCTGCTGAGCAGCGGCGGTCGTGTCCTGAACGTTGTGGGGGTGGCGGACAGCCTGGACGTCGCACGGGCACGGGCTTACGAAGCCGTATCGCAGGCCGGTTTCGAGGGAGCCAGCTACCGCACGGATATCGGTCTGAAACCAGACGTCAGCTGAAGCGTTATCATTACGCCAGCCCTGTCGGAGGTGGCGAGATGAACATACTCGAGAGAATTGGCACCATTCTTCGCGCGAACATCAATGATCTGCTTACCCGTGCCGAGGATCCGGAACGCATCATCAACCAGACCCTCATCGACATGCGTCAGGCGCAGTATGAAGCCCGCATGGAGGTGGCCCGGGCGATTGCAGAAGGCAAGAAGCTTGAGCGCGACGTAAGCTCGCACTCAGCTGAGGCAAGCGAATGGGTCAAGAAGGCTGAAGCCGCCATCCGCCAGGAACGTGAGGATCTGGCGCGCGAAGCGCTGCGCCGCAAGAAGTCCGCCGAGGATCTCGCTGCGGGCCTGCAGGAGCAGCTCGATGCCCATGACCAGACGGTCGAGAAGCTGAAGACCCAGCTGCGTGCCCTGGATGCCAAGATCAGTGAGGCCGAGCGTAAGCGCCAGATCCTCATTGCCCGTCAGAAGCGTGCCGAAGCACAGCAGAGCGTTGCCAGCGCCGTTGCCCGCACTGATACGCGCAAGGCATTCGAAGCCTTTGACCGTATGGAAGGCAAGATTGAAGGCATGGAAGACCGCCTGGCCGCTGAGGAAGAGCTGGCGAATGACCTCAGCATGGATGATGAGTTTGCCGCACTTGAGGTCGAAGACGATATTGAGGATGAGCTCGCCCGCCTTAAGGCGAGTGTCTCCGGAAGCCAGTCCGGCGGTGACGCCAGCTGATTGCCGCGATCCGTGCGGAGGCAGCCTGAATGGCCGGAATAACACTCATTCTGATACTGATTGTGGTGGCAGGTGCCGCTGCGATTTACTGGCTTCTGAACCGCTCCAGCGCCGAGGCAGCACGCTCGCCGCTGGAGCGGGAAGAACCGCCGGTGAGTGCGCAGCAACTGTCGGCTCTTGCGCTGCCGTACCGCACTCAGGTCGGTGAGGCCGTCACAATCCAGCAGGAAGTGCAGCAGCGGGCCGACAGCGCACCGGATGTGCTGAAGACCGAGATCGAAGAGATGGCCCAGCGCATGCATCTGCTTGTCCGGCGGGCGCTGCCCCGCGCCAGGCACGGTACGCAGTTGAAGGATTTCCTGCTGCGACTAACGCCGGATGACCCTGAGTACGAAGCAAACCGTATGGAATCCGAAGCCATTGAGGCTGAGCTGGCCACATTTGTGGAGCAGCTGCGCCGGGTGCGCGGCAAGGTATACGGAATTCTCAGCAATGCCGCCAGCCTGCAGGCTGATCGCCGGCTGGAAACCGATCTGAAAGATGCGCTCTCGGACGTGCAGAGCCTGGAGGAAGCCATGAGTGAAGCCGTGAAGGAATCTTCATTCCTTTCATGATGCAGCTGCAGAAAGGTTACAGGCTTGCGCTGCCCCTGTTGGTACTGCTTTTCCTGGCTGCCTGCGTTCCTGCGAATGTGGACACCCGGCCGCGTACCCAGGTCGAACAGCTCACCAGGTCGGTCGGTTATTACCCGGACCAGGCCGGTGCCCGCTGGGAATACCTGCCGAACAATGCACCGGTGGATGATCCCCGGGTCGTTCAGCTGGTCGAGGGCCCGCGGGTCGTTGACGGCCGCACCCTCATCTCGCACCTGACGCGTGGCGCCGGGGCGGAGGAACGCAAGTTCCGTGCCATCACCGCTTCTGGAATCGAGCTGTACATGCGTTCGGTTCCCGGTGCACAGACAACTTTTGATCCGCCCATCCTGGAGTTCCCGGCCTCACTCCGGCGGGGAGCAACCTGGAGCGGCCAGACCACTGCCACGACATTTTTCCCCGCTGCAAATCCGGAGCAGCGCTACGAGACACAGCGCATCCGCTACAGCTACACCGTTGTCGATCGCCGTCCGGTGCGGGTGCCGGCAGGAAGTTTCGATGTTTACGTGATCAACCTGGTTACCGATCAGCTGGCAGCGGACGGCAGCGTGATCTCAAGCCTCACCCAGGAGCTGTGGTATTCCCCCTATGTGGGTGAGATCCGCTCGGTGGGCGGCTATTACCTGGTTGGGCTGAATTTCGAGCCGAGCTACCCGCAGTAACCGCAACTGACCATGCGCTGTCTGCGCATCCGCCGCCAGCCAGGGCCGGTGCTAGAATCACGGCATTGTGACTGACCCGAACCCCGCTGGCGGCAGCAGACTGCTGGACCAGATCAATTCACCGGCTGACGTGAAAGTGCTGACCCGCGAGCAGCTGCCGCAACTGGCAGAGGAGCTGCGCCAGGAAGTGATTCGCGTTTGCGCCATTGGCGGCGGCCATCTCGCCTCCAGCCTTGGTGCCGTGGAGCTCACCGTGGCGCTGCATTACCTGTTTGATTCGGCCAGCGACCGCTTTGTCTGGGATGTGGGCCATCAGACCTATGCCCACAAGATACTTACCGGCCGCAAGGACCGCATCGATTCCATCCGCAAACCCGGTGGACTGGCTGGTTTCACCACCAGCAGTGAGTCGCCGCATGATGCGCTGACTGTCGGACATGCCAGCACCAGTCTTGCCGCTGCACTCGGAATGGCGCTGTCACGCGACGCGCGCCGGCAGAATTACGATGTGATTCCGGTGATCGGAGACGGCGCCCTGACCGGCGGGATGGCCCTGGCGGCACTGAACCAGATTGGGCACCTGGGTTCGCGCGTACTGATAGTGCTGAACGACAACGAGATGTCCATCAGTGAGAACGTGGGTGGCCTGAACCGCTACATGAGCCACCTTCAGGTGCAGCCGTGGTTCCAGTGGGCTGAGGAAAGCGGCAAGAAAGCGCTCAGCGGCATCTGGGAACCACTGGCCGACCTGACCACCCGGGCGAAGGAAGCAACGAGACGCTTCCTGGATCCGGCAAGTGCCAATCCGTTCCACGCCATGGGGGTGCGCTACGTCGGACCGATAGACGGTCATGACCTTGACCAGCTGATCTATTACCTGAGGCAGATCAGGCAGCTGGACGGCCCCACCATGCTGCACATAGTGACCCGCAAAGGCAAAGGCTACAAGATTGCCGAGAGCGATCCCATCACCTGGCACGGACCGGGTGGCTTTGATCCGGTGAAGCCGGTGGCACCTCACAAGTCGTACCAGTGGTCGAATGCTTTCGGGGACGCGGTCACCGAGCTCGTTCCCTATGACGAACGCGTCTGGGTCATCACTCCTGCCATGCGTGAAGGCAGTGGCCTGGTTGACTTCAGCAAGCGGTTCCCCGGTCGCTACATCGATGTGGGTATTGCCGAGGATGTTGCCGTGACGGTCGCAGCCGGCCTTGCCCTGCGTGGGGAGAAGCCTGTCGTCGCGATTTACAGCACCTTCCTGCAGCGTGCCTTTGACCAGGTCATTCATGATGTGGCGATTGAGAACCTGGATGTCGTGTTTGCCATCGACCGGGCCGGACTTGTTGGCGCCGATGGTGCCACGCACCAGGGTGTGTACGACCTGACCTATCTGCGGGGTATACCCAACCTGCAGATCGGCATGCCGCGTGACGCAACCGAGATGCAGGCCATGCTGAAGGAAGCGTTGCGACTCGGCGGCCCCAAGGCAGTGCGCTGGCCCCGCGGAAGTGTGACCAAGGCACCTGACCTGCGGCCCGCCGACTGGCCCTCAATCGAGTGGGGCAGCTGGGAAGTGGTCAAACCCGGCAGCCGGGTCAATATCCTGGCAATCGGACCCACTGTTTCCTATGCACTCGCTGCCAGCGAAGGCATGGACAGTGTCGGCGTGATCAATGCCCGCTTCATCAAGCCGCTTGACGGAGCGCTGCTCACGAGACTGGCGGAGGAGAGCGAGCATCTGATCACGGTGGAAGACCATGTGCTCAGCGGTGGCTTCGGCTCTGCTGTCGTTGAGTTCCTGGCTGATCTCGGCCAGCGCACCCCGGTCACTCGCCTCGGTATCCGTGACCTGCACGTACCTCATGGCAATCCTTCCGACCAGCACGAAGAACTCGGCTATGGACCCGGGGCAATCCGGGCGGAGCTCGCCCGACTGGGTTTCAGCGTGGTGCAGCCCGCATCCTGAGCCCGTTACACTGCAGGCATGGATAACTGGCCGCTGCTGATCACCTCGTCAGTCCTGGGACTGACGCTCCTGTTCGCGGGCTACCCGTTGTTCCGGCTGCTGATAGTGGCGGTCGGGGCCTATCTGGGTTTCCTGTACGGTCCGGATCTTCTGCTGGTATTTGGTGTGGAGCCCACCCTGATGCTTGCCTGGCTTGCGGCGATTGTGACTGCCGTACTGCTAGGGCTCCTGGCATGGCAACTGTTTGGCGTTGCGCTGTTCGCCTGGGGCTTCATGACGGGTTACGGGCTGGGACTGTCGCTGATCGACAACGTGTTCATCGCCCTGGGCGCCGGCGTGGTGGTTGCGCTGCTGGCTCTTGCACTTGGCCGCCTCGGCATAATCATCCTGACCTCACTGGTCGGTGCCTGGCTGCTCACGAATGTGGTGCTGCAGTTAATCGGTGCTGGTTATCGGCTGCCAGCGGGCAGCATCATGCTCGCTCCCGCTGCCAATGTTGCCGTTGTCATCGTGACGATCCTGGGAGTGCTGCTTCAGTACAGACTGTGGCCGCAGCGCAGTCGCAGCTGGTAAGAGCGCACGTTCCAGCACACTCCTGAGTCGCTGCGCCATCATCAGCATGTGCTGCTCCTGCAGCGTCGGGTGCACCAGGAACATGATGCTTGATTCACCGAGTTCGTGGGCAACGTCGAGAACTTCGTGTTCGCCTGTGCTGCTGAACGCCTTCTCCCGGTACAGTTCACTGCCCGTGCCGCTGAACAGGGGCACGCCGGCGGTGCCGGCTTCGCTGAGTATCCGCTGCCGGTCCCAGCCCGGAGCCAGCTGCTCGCGGTCAATGTAGGCATACAGCTTGTAATAGGCATGGTTGGACTCTGCGTCAGGCATGGGAATGCGCAGTCCGGAAATCCCTGCCAGCTCAGCGGCGAGCAGGCGGGCGTTACGGTTGCGTGTTTCCAGCCAGCCAGGAAGATTCCTGAGCTGCACCCGGCCGACCGCCGACTGCATTTCCGACAGGCGCCAGTTGCTCCCGAACGAGTGCGACAGGTAGCGGTAACCGGGTTCCTCGGGCGGCGTGTGGACGGCGTCCCAGTCCTTGCCGTGGTCACGGTAGGCCCAGGCACGCTTGAAGGCTGCCGTGTCATTGAGGGTGACCATGCCGCCTTCTCCGCCTGTCGTCATTATCTTGTCCTGACAGAACGAGAATGCACCTGCGTGGCCGATCGAACCCACCATCCGTCCTCGGTAGGAGGCGCCATGGGCCTGAGCGCAGTCTTCGATGACAATCAGGCCATGCTCGTCAGCCAGTTCCATGATTGCGTCCATATCGGCCGGCCAGCCTGCCAGGTGCACCACGATGATCGCCCGGCTGCGTTCGCTGATGCGCGGCCGGATGGTTTCAGCTGTCAGGTTTCCGCTGTCCGGATCGACGTCCGCGAATACCGGTACGGCTCCCCGTGCCACTGCGGAGCTGGCGGAAGCCATGAATGTGCGGGGAGTGGTGATGACTTCTGCGCCGTCACCGATTCCGAATGCAATGAGGGCAAGTTCCAGGGCAAGCGTTCCGTTCGCTACTGCCAGTGCGTGACGGGTACCGACGTAGTCAGCGAATTCCCGCTCGAAGCTGCGGCCTTGCTCACCGGTCCAGTAGTTGACCCGGCCGCTTTCAAGCACACTCTGCACGGCGACCTGCTCAGCCTGCCCGAATGTGGGCCATTGGGGCAGGTAGGCGGGGATGCCATTCAGGCCGGTTGGCTTGTCCTGTTCCTTCATACATTCAGTATTGCGGAGGGTCAGCCCTTAACCCTGTACGGCCGTCACAGCCGCAGCATTCGCCGCACAACCAGCGGATGGAGTGCGGCCAGCACCAGACCGTACAGTGCCGCGGCCGCCACTATGACCAGAAGCAGCCCGGGGAGTCGTGCCGGAGTGGGCCACAGCACGAGCAGGCCAGCCATGGCAGCGCTCGCGGCCACCGGTTTCAGCAGGGCGGGCTGCAGCCGCGGCAGCCGGAATGAACTGCGCACCAGCCACAGGCTCAGCAGCAGAGCGGCCACATAGACGGCAACTGTTGACCAGACCGCACCCATAAGTCCCAGACGGGGAATGAGCACAATGTTGAGCACCACGTTAAGGGCCGCTGCGACGAGCATCACCCACGCCTGCAGTCGCGTGTCTCCCTGCAGCTGGAAGCCCACATCTATGAAGTATGCCTTCACCCCGGCGAGCAGAGCTGCGACGGTGATCCATGGGATGACCAGGGCAGCGGTGGCGCTGAACTCGGCTGCAACCACAACCCGGGCGATGGGACCGGCAAGCAGAATCAGACCCGTGGCGGCGGGCAGGCCCACTATGAGCAGCAGCTGCAGAGTGTCATGAAGGCGGCCGCGTGCAGCAGCTTCGCCTTCCTGTTCGAGAGCGCGGACTGTCAGTGGATAGGCCGCCAGATTCACCACTGTCAGCAGCATGGTGATGCTGAACTGCGCCAGATCGTAGCCGGCTGAGTACAGGCCGGTGGCATCGGTGCCCATGAACAGGCCGATAAGGAACCGGTCCGAACTGTTGACGATGAATGACAGTGCCAGGGTGACAGTCAGCGGCAACCCATAGTTGAGAAGGCGTCTCAGCACCAAAGGGTCGATTCGCAGGCCAGGGCTGCGGCTACGCCACTCACCGCCTTCGCGCAGCAGCAGGTAGCCTGCTGCCGTGCCGGCAGAGAGACCCAGCAGCAGCCCGGCCGCACCGAACTGCCAGGCGAGCAGGGAACCGAGACCGAGTGAGAGAAGCGAACGGAGCAGGGCCAGGCGGCCGTAGCGGCCCGGCCTCAGATTGCTGCGGACCAGTTCCAGGTTTATTTCGAACCAGCCCTGGGCCAGCAACAGCAGAAGTCCGCTGATCAGCAGCCCGGCCGGCACAGCTGTCAGCGGCAGGGCCAGCAGGACCAGAACGGTCAGTGCTGCAGCCAGCGCCAGCCAGATGTTGCGGATTGTGTGGAGCAGCAGACCGTCAGCACTTTCCTGCGGCAGGAACCGGAGGAGGCCCAGCCGGAGCCACTGGATGAGCAAGGCATCAGCCAGAGCAACGCTGGCCAGAACCAGACTGTATTCACCATAGGAATCAGGTGCCAGCAGCCGGGTATAAACCGCGATGGCCAGAAAATTCACAAGTCCCGGAATGCCACGGGCCAGCGCATAGGTAAGTGAGTGCCTCAGCAGCAAACCGCTCGGCCCTCCGTAGCAGCAGTTTCGCGTATTACGTGTGTGACGGGCGTGGCCTGCACTGCCCGATCATAGGTTATAAGGGACACAAGGTGAGAGCATCCGTACATCTTGCTCTGTTCGTACCTGACCTCAGTGGTGGCGGGGCGGAGCGGGTGATGCTCAACCTGGCTCACGGCTTTGCCGACCGGGGCCTGAGTGTGGACCTGGTCCTGTCAAGTGCGCGTGGGGAGTATCTTGAACGCGTCCAGGACAATGTCAACATCCATGACCTTGGAGTGAAACGTGCCGTCAGCAGTGTCGCGCCGCTCATTCACTATCTGCGGCACAACCAGCCGGATGCACTCATTTCCGGCCTGTCCCAGACGAACATAGCTGCACTGGTTGCCGCCCGGCTGTCCACGACCCGTGTGCCCGTGCTGGTGACGGAGCATCAGTCATTCGAAGCGGACCGGGAACATGGTTTCCGCCGCAGCCTCTTTCCGCGCCTGGCACGCAGACTGTATCCGCACGGCAAGGTGGTGGCCGTCTCAGGAGGTGTGGCTGACAGTCTGGCCGCCTACACGGGAATCGAACGCGATTCAATAACTGTTATCAGCAACCCCGTGCTGACCCGGGAGTTTGAGCTGGCCGCCGAAGCGCCGTTGCCCGACGCCACGGCCCGCCCCTACCTGCTCGGTATGGGACGGCTGACTGCGCAGAAGAATTTCCCCTTGCTGCTCAAGGCGTTCGCGAAGTTCCGCGCAGAGAAACCCGGCTACCGGCTGCTCATCCTGGGTGAAGGACCCGACCGGCCTCAGCTGGAGGCGAGAATTGCCGAACTCGGTCTGACAGCCGATGTATCGTTGCCCGGGTTCACAGCCAATCCCTTTCCGTACGTGCGTGAAGCCAGCACCTTCGTGATGTCATCCGACTGGGAAGGCCTGCCGACCGTACTGATCGAGGCGTTGGCGCTGGATGTTCCTGTCGTATCCACCGACTGCGAAAGTGGTCCGCGTGAAATCCTGAACGACGGCTGGCTCGGTGAACTCGTTCCGGTCGGCGACGCGGAGGCTCTGGCGGAGGCGATGCTGCGCTCTGTCGCGAAGAAGGGCAATCCCGCCACACCTGCCGATCTGGATCGTTACAAGGTGCCGAGCGCTGTGGATGCCTACCTGAGGGCGTTGGGTCTGGACGGATGAGCCGTATGGCCTGGCTCGCCCTGCTCGCATTTGCGTTCGTGCTGCCATGGGAGGACTCGCTTCTTGTTCCCGGCCTGGGCAGCCTGGGCCGCATCACAGGCATGCTCCTGCTGGTAGCCGCCGTCCCGAGCCTGTTCCAGGGCAACCGGATCCGACTGCGGCTGCCGTCGATCTTTCTCGTTGCCATGACGCTGTTTGTCGTCTGGTCCGCAGTGAGCTACCTGTGGAGTGCCGACCCGGGCGCCACTGTCGTGCATTCAGTTTCGCGGCTGCAGCTTCTGGCACTGGCGATCCTGATCTGGCAGCTGGTCGATTCACAGCAGCGTACGCGTCAGGTGATGCTGGCCTACGTGCTTGGCTGCTACGTTGCGATCGGCAGCGCCCTCTGGAATTTCGCCAGCGGCACCGAGTTCGTTTACCAGCGTTACTCTGCCACCGGCACTGACCCGAATGACTTCGCAACCATGCTGGCCCTGGGCATCCCCATGGCCTGGCTGCTTATTCAGAAGAGAGTGGGTGGAGTCTGGTTCTGGCCACTGCTGCTCTACCTGCCGGCCGTGCTCGGGGCCATCCTGCTCACTTCGTCCAGGGGTGGCGCGATAGTCACGCTGATTGCGCTGCTGGTTGTTCCGCTCACAATGCGCAGCCTGGACCTGCCGCGGCGCCTGGCGTTCTGGTTCACGGTGGGGGTAGGTGTGCTGGGCCTGATCTATGCCGCGCCACTGGTCATTGACACTGTCGGGAGCAGTCTGGAACGGCTCTCAAGTACCGCCAGCGAAGTTGCCTCCGGCACGCTGAACGAACGTTCGGACCTGTGGGAAGCGGGTCGCAGGGCGTTTGAGGATGCCGGTCTGCTCGGCCTTGGTGCCGGCGCCTTCGAGCAGGCTGTCACTCCCTATGCGGGGCAGCCCAAGATTGCCCACAACACGTATCTGTCCGTGCTGGTGGAACTGGGGCCCGTCGGCCTGCTGCTGTTCCTCGTGTGCCTGCTCAGCGTGGCACTGCCGGTTATGCGGTTGGCGAATCCTGACCGGCGCATCATGCTTATTCTGCTGCTGAGTCTTGCGGTAGGGCTGCTGCCACTCACCTGGGAGGTCCGCAAGGTCACCTGGTTTGTGCTCGTACTGGTCAGCACGACCGGAACAGCCGTGATCGCGTCCTCCGCCGTGAAGCGACTGCGGGCGGCGGCTGCGTGAGGATCATGCTGGTGGTCACCGACCTGGACCTGGGTGGGGCTGAGGCACAGGTGGTTGCCCTGGCGGTCGGGCTGGCCGGACGCGGCCACGACGTGCGCGTCGTCAGCATGATTGATCCGGTGGCGCGTACCGGGCAGCTGGATGAGGGCGGGGTGCCCTGGGTCTCGCTCGGAATGCAGCGGGGTGCTGCTGACCCGCGCGGACTGTTGCGTTTAAGGCGGCAGGTGCTTGAGTTCCGCCCCGACGTCGTTCATGCCCACATGGTCCATGCCAATCTGCTCAGTCGCCTGACCCGCGTGCTTGTGCGCATGCCGCGCCTGATCACGACAGCGCACAACACTGTGGAAGGCGGGCGTGCCCTGGACCTCGGCTACCGCTTCACGGACAGGCTGGCCGACCTGACCACCAACGTCAGTGACGCTTCCGTACAGTCGTTCAGGGAGCGCGGTTTGGTGCCTGGCGGACGCATCATCACCGTGATCAACGGACTGGACTTCGCTCCGTTCCGGAAGGCGAACCATGACCGCGAGGAAATGAGGTCCCGGCTCGGACTCCGCGGCTTCACCTGGCTTGCCATAGGCAGGCTGGCCCCGGAAAAGGACTTTCCCAATCTGCTTGCAGCGTTCCGGGAACTGCCTGCAGGCACGGAACTGCTGATAGCCGGAGACGGGCCTGAGCGCGGTTTGCTGGAGCGGCACCTGCCTCACGGTGCCCGTCTGCTCGGAAGACGCACTGACGTGCCGGGACTCATGGCTGCGGCTGACGGTTTTGTGCTGTCCTCACTGGTGGAAGGGCTGCCCATGGTCCTGCTGGAGGCTGCGGCCGCCGGACTGCCGGTTGTGAGTACTGACGTTGGCGGTACCGCAGAAATCATAAGTGACGGAGTGACAGGCAAACTGGTGCCTGCCGCAGACAGTTCAGCGCTCGCACGTGCAATGCTCTCTGTAATGGAGATGCCAGAGCAGAGCCGGGTAAAGTTGGCCGAGACCGGCCGTTCGCAAGTGTTGGAGCGCTACGGCCTGGAACGTGTACTGGACCGCTGGGAGGAGCTTTATGCCGGCTGAGCAGCGTCCAGGCCGGCTCCTGATCGCGGCCAGCATCCCGGAAATGGTTGAGGTGTTTCTGCTGCCCTACGCCCGCCACATGCGCAGCCTGGGCTGGCGGGTTGACGTGCTCGCAAACGGCGCCAGCAGCTCCCCCGCGTGTGTTGAGGCGTTCGATAATACCTTCAACATTGACTGGAGCCGCAATCCGTTCGACCCGCGCAACCTCGTCAGACTGCCGCGGGAAATCCGTGAACTGGTGCAGCGCAACCTGTATGACGTGGTGCATGTGCATTCTCCGGTTGCCTCGTTTGTCGTGCGATTCGCGTTGCGCAAACTGCGCCGGCCCCGCGTGGTTTACACCGCGCATGGCTTCCACTTTCATGCCGGCGCAGGCCGCATCCGCAACACTGCCTTCCAGTGGCTGGAGCGGATTGCGGGACGCTGGACGGATGAGCTTATTGTCATCAACTCCGAGGACTTTGGGGCCGCCCGGCGGTTGCATCTGGTACCGACCGGTCACCTGCACCAGCATCCGGGTATCGGCGTTAACCTTGACCGCTTCCAGTTTGAGCCTTTAAGCCAGGAGGGGATTGAGGCCAGGCGTCGGGCGCTGGATCTGCCAATGGATGAACCACTGGTTCTGATGGTTGCCGAGTTCATCCCGCGCAAGCGTCACGAGGATGCGCTGAGTGCCTTTTCTGCCGTCTGGAGCGGTGCGCATCTGCTGCTGGTGGGCAAAGGTCCGCTGGAAGATGAAATGCGCCAGCAGGCTGCCAGCATGGGACTGGGCCGCAGGGTTCACTTTCTGGGTTACCGCGACGACGTGCCTGCCCTGATGGCGATCAGTCAGCTGTTGCTGCTGCCTTCACTGCAGGAAGGACTGCCGATGGCTGTCATAGAGGCCATGGCGATGGGTGTGCCGGTCATCGGTACTGACATCCGCGGGACCCGGGATCTGCTCGGTCAGGGCGCAGGAGTGCTGGTCCCAACCAGGTCACCTGCAGCCCTTGCACACGCCATGAACGCACTTCTGGCTGACCGGCAGCACCGTGACCTGCTGCGCAGCAACGCACGCGAGCGGGTGCAGAATTATGCGCTGGAGCCACTGCTGCACAAGCACGAGGAGCTTTACAGTCGCTTGCGTGAGTCAGTCCACCGGGACCTCAAGAACGAAGCCCAGGCGGTTGCGGCCGGTCCCGGCAAGCCATAGCGACTG
>CAZPLV010000016.1:0-2054 GCA_964587295.1 uncultured bacterium | reverse complement strand
CCTCAAGAACGAAGCCCAGGCGGTTGCGGCCGGTCCCGGCAAGCCATAGCGACTGGCCCTCAGCGTCCAGAGAAGCCAGGCGGATGCTGTAGGCAGCATTGTCGCGCAGTGACTCCGCCGCATCAGGCAGACTCAGCTGCATGTCCCATTCGCCCGGCGGCAGATTCGGCCGCACGGTGAAGGTAGGGCTGACCGTTTCACCCGCCAGCGGCATCAGCAGTCGGGCGTCTCCGGCCAGCTGAACAGTGACGGGGGCGTGCTGGCCCGTGAGTTCGGTGAAGACGAGTTCAAGCGGCCGTGGATTGTAGAGCTTGCCGAACCCGCTGTTGTGCAGGTCGAGAGTGAGCCGTAGCTCGTGGCCGTTCAGCTGGAGTGCCGAGCGTTCGAGTTCAAAACGGTAACCGAGACGGCGCGAGATCTCCTCGAAGCAGCCGTCATTGCGCCAGCCGTTGATGACATCCCGGTTGTACTCAAGGTTCAGGTAGTCCCAGTTGTAAAGTCCAAGCTCGTGCACGGCATTGGGACATTCCTGGCGGTTGTTGCTTTCGGCGTGGCTGCAGGTTTCACCGCCGGTGACCGTGAATGTCGTGAGTGCCCAGGCTGTCTCGTAGTCAATGTAGTCAGGGAATGTACCTACATCGTCAGTACCTGACAGGAAGCAGTCATTGACGAAGCCGATGCGGGCCTGATTCACGCCGCTGAAGCGGATCGACTCGTGGAACAGCTCATCAGAGTCCAGCACATCGCGGATGTGGAATGGCGCACGAATCTGCACCATCCTGCTCTCGGGCATGGCTGTGAGCAATGCTTCGCCGATGATGCGTTTGTTCTGCTCGGAAGCAAGGCCGTGAGTACTTTGATGCCACTCGCCCCAGCGACCGATGAAGCCGGCCTGGAGCACGGCGATGACGTCGGAGTTTGCCCGCAGTATCGGGGTCAGCTGACGGATGTGCGACAGGACGCTCTCAACCGGCGCATCTCTGTCATCCGGCTCTTCAGGAGAAGGAAAGTTGTAGGTGAAGCGGGGCACGACCTTCGCACCACTGTTCCGGACGACGTCAAAGCCACGTTGCAGGTTCGCCAGCAGTTCAGGAGGAAGCTCCGTGTAGCGCCAGTCATCCAGCCGAACGTAGCTGCGCACCAGGGTGATGTTCTCAGCCGGTGTGAGGACAGTGTCATCCGCCAGGCTGAAATCCGTATGGAAGCCGCGTTCCGGATTGGCGAAGTCGGTAGCGTCAGCCGCGTAGCCGAATTCAGCAGCGCTCACCAGCTGTGGCGGACCTCCGCTTGCCGGTGGCGGCTCACCCACAGGTGGATCACCGGCCGGCGGTTGCACCGCGCAGGCAGTGGTGAACAGCATGACCAGGATTGTCGCAATAACTCTCATAAGGTGTCCGTCTCCAGAAATGGAACTGCCTCGGCCTCGCCGTCGGGTTTGCGGAGTGCGAGCGAGGCGAGCCTGACCAGGTAAGCAAGCAGAACTGAAACGACGCCGGCTACGGCAACCGCGGTAAGGCGACCTCTGCCATCAGGTTGCGCAGGAAGGTCAGCTCTTGACAGCATGCTGAGCTGCGGAATCGGCAGTGTTGACTCAAGCCGGGCCAGGTCCCGTAGTCGCTGGTCGCGTTCGGTGACCAGGTCGGCTTGCCCGGGGGCGGCTGCAAGCTGCTGTTCAATCAATGAGAGCTCGCCGCGTAGCCGGTCACGCCAGTCCTGCAGTGGCCTGAGACTGCGCTCCTGATCCCAGGCCACCAGGGCATCGGCAACTGCATTCGCCACGGCAACGGCCTGCTGGGCGTTGTTCGTCTGGTATTCCACCCGGATCACGCTTGACCTGAGCTGGTTGTCGCTCAGAACCCGCAGTCTGCTCAGCACGGCGTGGTCATCCGGCAATTCGCCAGGGCCCGACCAGTTGCGCCTCACTGTCTGCAGCACGGGGCCATCACTGACCGCAGCCCGGTAGAGGGCTGGATCGAGTGTGCCGGGAATCACGCCGGGAACGGCTGTGGGAGTGAACTCCGGGCGGCTGGACAGCAGGTGAGCCACAGCCGTCC
>CAZPLV010000015.1:0-23082 GCA_964587295.1 uncultured bacterium | reverse complement strand
CCTCCGCTTCCGCTTTGCCCCGGCCGCCTTCGTTGTCTCACTGGTGGCGCTGGCATTCCTTGGCACCCTGAACCAGGATTCATACCGCAGCCAGGTCAGGCTGCTGGACCGCAAAGCAGACCTGCAGGTACTCAACTCAACGCTGAGGCTTGATGCAGCGCGCATCAACGGCCCTGTTGTCATCGGCAACTGGGCCCGTGAACGCGGCATGGTTCCCGCCCCACAGATTTCCCAGGTGCGTGAGATCGCTCCTGAGCCGGTGCCTGAGCGCACCGCTCCCCCTGTTACCGGACTGGAGGTGCACACGGTATGGCGCTGAATCAGCCCACACTGCAGGTACGCCGCATCAAGGGCGTTCTCGTCGGCCTCGTGCTGCTGCTCCCGCTGCTTGGCAGCATGTACGGCTTCGCCCGTCTCGGCAACAACGCACCCGTCTGGCCCCTTGGACTGTCGGACGCACCACCACGCGGCAGCATCCTCGCCAGTGACGGATCGGTGCTCGCCGCGGGTCCGGTTTCCAACCGGCGCTATCCCGGTGCGCTGGCAGCCCAGATCGTGGGTTTCAGCGGCAAGCTGCAGCCGGATGGCCGCTACGGCCTAGAGGGACTTGAATACACTTACGACACGCAGCTGCAGGCAGGTGGCGATCTGGTTACCACGATTGACCCTCTGTACCAGTCGATTGTGCAGTCCCACCTGGCGAGTGCCGCTGAGCTTCATAACGCCGAGAGTGGCACCGTGGTGATGCTCGAGGTCGGCAGCAACAACATCCTGGCGGCCGCCAGCTGGCCGGCGTATGACCCCAATGACATCAACAGCGCCAATCCGGAGCAGTTCATCAACCGTGCCTTCCTGAACCAGTACGAGCCCGGATCGGTCATGAAGCCATTCGTGGTGGCGGCCCTGCTGGAATCCAACAGGCTGACCCCACAGGAGCTCATTGAGGCTGAGCAGCACCGGCGGGTCGGCTCGCAGACGTTCAGCGAAACCGTCTGGCATGATCCGGAACTGAACGCCTACGACATCCTGCGTTTCTCCAGTAACACCGCGATGACCCATCTCGCTGAGCGGTTCTCACCGGAGGAACTGCACGTCTGGCTCAGCCACTTCGGATTCGGACGTGACTTGGGGATGAGTTCCGTCTATACCCGTTCCGGTGGAATGAACCACTGGACCAACTGGGTTCCCCAGGATCAGGCGACTCTGGTTCTCGGTCAGGGCGTGTCCACCACAAGTCTGCAGCTGGCTGCGCTGTACAGCGTCTTTGCCAACGATGGCATCCTGCTCAGCCCGCGTCTGCTCGCAGACGAGGCCGTGACCGAACCGCGCCGGGTGCTTTCCAGTGCGACCGCACGGCAGGTGCGCGACATGCTGCAGTACACGGTGGAGACCAGTGGACTGCGCAATTCGATGATCCCTGGCATGACAATGGCCGGCAAGACCGGGACGGCGGATATTTACGACGTCGCCCAGGGCCGCTATATCAAGGGTGATTACACGCTTACTTTCGCCGGTATGTTCCCGGCGGACAATCCTGAGGTGGTAATGGTTGTCAGCCTCATGAAGCCCGAAACCGGTGCGACCGCCACGTACATGGCTGCGCCTCTGTTCCAGGCAATCGGTACGGAGATTGTGGCGAACTGGGATCACACGCCGCCCCGCAATCCGGTAGCCCACCTGCAATAAATACATATAATGTGTAGCGTGTGTATCTTGCTCACCAAACACGCTGCACCGGCGGTGGCCGCATGCAGCTGAGCCCGACCGGACTGCTTGAACTGGCCGGAGTCACTGCCGCCGCTGCGCCGGACTGGCCCACAGCCAGCGGAGCGGAGTTCAGCACCGAGCGGCTTCAACCGGGCGACATATTCTTTGCACTGCCCGGCGCGAAGCAGCACGGCATCACGTTTGCAGGCAAGGCACTGGCCCAGGGCGCCAGCTTCATAGTGAGCGACCGGCCGCACGAACGCGGCCTGCAGGTGCCCGATCCCGCAGCGCTGCTGCTTGAACTGGGCCGTCTTGCACGCAGGCAGCTCACAGGAACCGTCATCGGGGTGACCGGATCCGCCGGCAAAACCACCACGAAAGACCTGCTGGCCGGACTGCTCGATGCAGCCTCCACCCCCGGCAACCTGAACACACCACTGGCCCTGGCCTGCACCCTCATACGCAACCGCCTGCAGGACGCAGCACGTGACCTGATTCTGGAACTCGGCATTGACCGGATCGGCGAAATGGCCGAGCTGCTCCATCTCACCAGGCCGGACATCGGCATACTCACCAGCATCGCGCCCAGCCACCTTGATGGCCTGGGAACAGTTGGGGCCGTGGCTGCGGAGAAGGCCCAGCTGCTGCACGGCACACGGAAGCGTTACATCAGCGCCCAGGCAGCCGCGCAGCTGAAGGAGTTGCCGGCGGCTACAAACGTTTACGGGCCTGGTGCACCAGGCAGCTGCGGAGCAACCCTCACTGGCAGCAGACTTGAATTGCGCTCCGCGACATACCAGGTGCCACAGCCCGGCACTGCCTTTGCCACCAACCTGTGCGGCGCTCTCTGCCTGGCGCTTGATATGGGGCATGAACCGCAGGTACTCGCACAGAGGCTGGATCAGATACCGGTGACGCCGGGCCGCCTGCAGTTCAGGACGACCGCCGGCAGGACGATTCTCGATGACAGCTACAACAGCAACCCCGCCTCCGCTCGCTCAGCCCTGGAAGTGCTGCGCCTCTCGCCCGCCCCGCATGCCGCCATCCTGGGTGACATGCGCGAACTGGGCAGCCTGAGCCGGCAGCTGCACGAGGAACTCGGCCAGCTGACCCGTGGGCTGGACGTGGTCATTGTCGTCGGCGACCACGCAGGCGATCTGCAGCGCGGCAATCCGAACGCCCGGACTGCGACTGACACACGGGCCGCACTTGAACTGCTGAGCGAACTGCCGGAAGGCGGCACCGTGCTGGTCAAGGCATCACGCAGCCTCGGCTTCGAAGGCATAGTTGCCGAACTGGAGGAACGCGGATGAGCGTTGTCGTTACTGCCCTTGTTTCACTACTCTTCTGTGGGGTTTTCGTCAAGTTTGGCCAGCGGCTTGGCTGGGGCAAGAGCATTCGTCAGGACGGACCCGAAGGTCACTTCTCGAAAGCGGGTACCACCACAATGGGCGGGGTTGCCTTCCTGCTGGCAGCCTGCATCAGCTGGCTCATCCTCGGTGAGGGCCGGGCGGGCAACGCGGTCCTGCTGCTCATTGTGGCAATCGCCGTCCTGGGGCTCATTGATGACATCCTTGCCATCCGCCGCAGCCGGGGCCGCGAGGAACAGGCCGGCCTGCTGGCGCGCTGGCGCATACTGTTCCAGGCGGCTATCAGCCTGGCCTTTGCCCTTGACGCGGTCAACGCCGGCATGGCCCTGACAGGCAACAGTGTCGTGGACGTCCTCATATACACCTTTGTGATCGTCGGCAGCATCAATGCAGTCAATTTCTCCGACGGCCTCGATGGTCTTGCGGCCGGGCTCATGTGCATCATGCTGCTCGCCCTGCTGGCCAACCCGCTGGCCGCGGTGCTGCTCGGGGCCCTGCTCGGCTTCCTCTGGTATAACGGCCAGCCTGCCCGCCTGTTCATGGGTGGTGTGGGCAGCGAGGCACTCGGAGCCGGCCTTGCGGGGCTCGCCATCACGAACGGTATGGTCTGGCACCTGCCGCTGCTGGCAATCGTGCCCGTGCTTGTCGTCCTGTCCGTAATCGTGCAGGTCGCCTATTTCAAGGCCACGGGCGGCAAGCGCCTGCTCAGGATGAGTCCGCTGCACCACCATTTTGAGCTCAGCGGCTGGACCCAGCAACAGGTAACGATGCGCTTCTGGCTCGTCACGGCAGCTGCCACCGCCCTGGTCATGTGGCTACGTGGCGGACCGACGTGAGGGTACTTGTCTACGGTCTGGGCCGCAGTGGCCTGGCCGTGCTGCGACTGCTTGAGCGGCAGGGCCACATTGTTGAGTATTTTGAACACCGGGAATCCGGCACTGACATCGACGAGGCCGACCAGCTTGGCGCCGTCCGCCTCGCCAGCAGCGCCGACACCAGCGCAGATCTGGTCATAGCCGCCCCCGGCGTCCCGATCGACCATCCGGACCTGAACCTGCTGCGCCTGCGCGGCCTGGAAGTGACCGGCGAGGTCCAGTGGGTGCAGCGCACCACGGCGGCACCGCTTGTCGGGATCACAGGCACGGCCGGAAAAGGCACCGTCACCAGCTGGGTAACCCATATCCTCAACAAGGCCGGAATCCAGGCGGTTGCAGGCGGCAACATCGATCCCGCACTGTCCGATGTGGCTGACGGTGAATCGGTAATGGTGACCGAGCTGTCCTCATTCCAGCTGGAGAGAAGCACCATGCTGGACGCGCGTGTCGCAGTCTTTCTGAACCTGGGAGCCGACCACCTGGACCGGCACGGCACGCTGGCGGACTATCACGCCGCCAAGAAGAACCTCCTGAACAACCAGAGCTCAGAGCACCTGCTTGTCTGGTTCGCTGACGATCCGCTGCTGCGGGACTGGCAGGAGGAGCATCATGCCCGCCGGGCCGGTTTCTCCCTCCTTGACGAGGCTGACGCCTGGCTCGACGGCGAGATGCTGATGCTGCACGGTCAGCCACTCATTGCTGCAGCCCGGCTGTCACTAAAGGGTGAGCACAATATTGCCAACGCACTGGCGACCGCACTCACCTGCTTCGAGCTCGGTGCGGACCGGGAAGTCATTGCCGCAGGTCTGTGCGATTTTGCCGGATTGCCAGGCCGCTTCAGCACCATCGCCACCATCGGCGGCGTGACTTTCATCGAAGACTCCATAGCCACCCGGCCCCTGTCCGTTGAGGCTGCCCTGAAGGCCAGTGCAGCCCCGGTTGTCTGGATTGCCGGCGGGCAGAACAAGGGTGCTGACATCCGCGACTTCAGGCACCTGGCCCGGGAACGGGTCAGCCTCTTCATCGGCATCGGGGCAGCGGGCGCAGAATTCAGCGCTGCCATGGCAGATGTTGTGCCCGTGCTCCACGTGCCCGAAGCCGGGGGCCGCCAGGCACTCAGGCGGGCGGTGCGCACGGCCCACACGCATCTGATCGGCAACAGCCAGAAGACCGGAACAGTACTGCTGGCTCCGCTGGCAGCTTCATTCGACCAGTTCAGCGACTATCAGGAACGCGGCCGCGTATTCCGTGAGGAAGTGCAGCAGCTGGAGGTGTCATGGACAGAGTCCTCCTGACAATCCAGATCCTGCTGGGTGCACTTGGCATCCTTGGGGTCGCAACAGGTGATCCCTCACTGTTCGGTGAGCATGCCAGCCGGGTGCTGTTCGGCATTCTGCTGACATTCGCTGTTGCGGCAATCAGGCCACGGACCGTGGTCAGGCTGAGCCCGTTCATATACGTCACCATGCTGCTGTTGCTGGTCGCCGTGCTCATATTCGGCATTTCACCTGAAGGATCCCAGAGCAACCGCTGGCTGGACCTCCGCCTGTTCACCCTGCAGCCCAGTGAACTGATGAAAGTGGCTGTAATCGCCTACCTCGCAACTTTCTTCCACAATCACCTGGTCGACACGCCCGCCTGGCGACCGACCATCGTCATCGGTATCGCCTGCGGCCTGATCGTGCTGCAGCCGGACCTTGGCACCAGCGTGTTCATCTTCCTGCTGGCCATGGGCATCATGTTCATAGGTCCCGTCAAGCCGCAGAAAGTAATCGCCGTCGGAGCGCTGGCACTCGTCGTGGGCGGACTCATCGGCAGCCTGCTGCTGAGCGACTTCACCTATTTTGCTGACCGTATCGACAGCTTCTTCGACCTTCATGCGGACCAGGCGCAGGCGCAGGATGTTTCCTATCAGGCCGTGCAGGCCCAGCGCACCATCATGCGGGCAGGCCTGGTCGGCATCGGGCCCGGACAGCCAACGGTCGTGCCGGAAGCAGAAACCGACATGGTCGCCATCGCCATCACCCAGGCGCTCGGCCTGGTAGGCATTGGCACTGTCATCATCCTGTTCGTGCTGTTCGGCATCCGGGGCATCAAAATTGCTTCCAGCCTGACGGGCCCGGGAAGTCTGCTGGCGGCCGGAGCCACGCTCTACATATGCGGGCAGGCCGGCGTGAATCTGGCGGTTGCCTCGGGTCTGCTGCCTATCACCGGTATTCCCCTGCCGTTCGTCAGTTACGGGCTGAACAGCATCATCAGTGTCAGCATCGCAGCCGGTTTCATCCATTCAGCCTACCGGCAGGTCAGGCGCGCCGAGGCAGCCCAATGAGTGAAGCCCGCGCCAGAGTCATACTCGCCACCGGCGGTACCGGCGGTCACATCTATCCCGCACTGGCAGTTGCCGGACAACTGCTGAAGGCGGGCGTGTCCGTTGCAGTCCTCGGCCAGACCGGTGGGCTCGAGCAGCGGCTGACAGCCGAGGCGGGTGTTCCGTTCCATGGAGTACCGAGCGGCAAGCTGGACCGTCAGCGTCCGGACCCGCGCCAGCTTTACCGTGCGCTGCAGGGTGTGGTGCGTGCCCGCGGTGTTCTCAAACGGCTCAGGCCGGAACTGGTCATCGGTTTCGGTGGTTTCGCGTCCCTGCCCGGAGTCGCGGCCGCAGCCTCGCGCAGGGTGCCGCTATGGCTCAACGAGCAGAACGCGTTCCCGGGTCTGGTCACCAGACTGTTTGCCGGGCGCGCCGAGAAAGTGATCATCTCGGTGGCCCAGGCAGCCGCTCGCATCAACAGCCGTGATCTGACGCATATTCCCTATCCGGTCGACGAGTCCCGGACCCCGAAAGCTGAAGCCCGTCGCCTGCTGGGATTGCCAGAGCAGGGCGTCCTGACCCTGGTCATGGGCGGTTCCCAGGGATCTGTAGCCATCAACGGCGCGGTGGTGAGTGTACTGCGTGCCGCCGGCAGCGATTCACCAGCGACCCTGCACGTGACCGGCCCTGCCAACCTGGAGCGGGTCACAGCTGCAACAGTGGGTCTGGACCGCTACTGGCCGCAGGGCTACGTCGACGGCACGCTGGCATTTGCTGCAGCCGACTTAGCCATTTCACGCGCCGGTACTGGTACATTGTCGATGGCCGCTTTTCACGGTGTGCCCCTGATTATGGTTCCACTTCCAACTTCTGCCGAAAACCACCAGTACCACAACGCCGCTGCCGTCAGTCAGGCCGGGGCCGGCATTCTGCTTGAGCAGGACCGCCTTGATGCACTCGCAGACAGCTGGCTGGAGCTTCTTGAACCGGCCCGGCGTTCCGCCGCGGCCGACAGCATGGCCGGACTGTCCCCTGAAGGCGCACTTGAAGCTTTCACGACAGAAGTGCTGACACGGCTGGAAACGGGAGCTGCATGAGCAAATCACATCTGCATTTCATGGGCATAGGCGGCATCAGCATGAGCGGTCTGGCACGCCACTATTTTGCCGAGGGCCATACCGTCAGCGGCTGCGATGCCAGCGAAAGCACCACGGTCACCGAACTGCGCAAGGCAGGCATCAAGGTGCACATCGGGCATGATCCGTCTCACCTGAACACAGTCGATACGCTTGTAAGCACCATGGCAGTCCCCAACGCCCGCATTGCCGGCAGTATGGAAGAGTATGACGCCGCCCGCGAGCTGGGCATCACCTCCATCAAGCGGGTTGAGCTGCTGGGCCGGCTGTTCGGTGAACGCCAGGCAATCGGTGTTACAGGCAGTCACGGCAAGAGCTCGATAACCGGCATGCTGGCCACCATCTTTGTGGCGCTGGCAGATGATCCAAGTGTCCAGATCGGCGCCAACCTGCCCCTGATCGGCGGCAACATGCGTCATGGCCGGGGTGCACACCTTGTGGCCGAAGTGGATGAATCCGATCCCGGCTTTGCGAGGCTCCATGCCGGCATCGCCGTGATGTCCAACCTTGAGGACGACCACGTGGCCGGCAAGTATGACGAACGCCGCAATTATCACGCCAGCCTGGCCGACCTCGAGCAGGCAGTCAGGTCCTACGCCGCCAATGCCGGTCAGCTGATCACGTGCAGCGACTCCGCTTCACTGGAAGAGCTGCTGGGCAAAACCAAAGGCCGGCTGACTTACGGCTTTGCTGACGGTGCTGATTACCGCGTCACTGAAGTGCACCTCACTCCCGGAGGCAGCGAGTTCATCCTTCTGACGCCCGAGGGCCGCGTGCCCGTGCGGCTGCAGGTTCCGGGAATGCACAACGCACAGAATGCAGCGGGTGCCCTGGCCGCCGCGCATGCCGCCGGTCTGCCCCTTGACGGTGCGGCCGAGGCAATCGGCACCTTCCCGGGTGTGAGCAGACGCTGGCAGTACTGGGGCGAAGTCAATGGCGCCCGCATTATTGATGATTATGCCGTCCATCCGGCCGAAGTTGCCGCCACGCTGGCCGTTGCCCGCAACACCGGTCACCGGGTCCGGGCCATACTCCAGCCGCACCGCTGGGTGCGCACCGCCGTTCACTGGCAGGCGCTCGCCGACGCGGCCAGCGCTGCTGATGAAGTGCTGGTACTGGACATTTTTGCGGCAGGCGAAGATCCCATTCCCGGCGTGGGCAGCGAACTCATTGTGGAACGGTTGCTTGAACTCGGCACGGCTGCAAGTCACCACACCGCCGACTCGGCACTTGAATATCTGCATGACACCGCAGCCGACAACGATCTTCTACTCACGCTGGGCGCCGGCGACGTGTGGCGCATCGCTGCGCAACTGACCGAAGGCAGCCAGCCTGCCTGAGGCTTGAGGGGTTTTTCGCGTGCGCGTTTTTGTAATCATCCTTGGTCTCCTAACCCTGGCCGTCGGTGCAGGCAGCCGGATCTGGCCCACGGTCACCGACGTGCATGTCAACGGCAACAACCACTATTCAAGGGCGCAGGTGATGTGGCTGGCCAACGTGCAGGAGGAAGATCCGCTCCTGTGGATCACCCGTTGGTCACTTAAGGGTCTGGAGGACGACCCCTGGATTGCCTGGGCGAGTGTCGTCAGGCACTGGCCGGATACGGTGTCGATTACCGTGGAGGAACGCACTCCGCTGCTGCGTACGGATGACCTGGCCTGGTCCCGCGACGCCGTGGCCCTTCCCGGCCTGACAGCAGAAGAACTGGAGCCGCTGCCGCTGCTGACAGGCTGGGGCGAACCGCGGGTGGCGGAGGCTGTCCGGTTGCTTGAGCTCATGGGCAGCGAAGTGCCCGAGGTGATAAGCTACACGCCAGATGGCTTTGACATCACTGTCGGCGGAGCCACGATCTTCACGCCCAGCGTTGCAGCAATTGAGGCGCAGTGGGCCGCGGTCAAGGGCAGACTCGGGAGCCGCCTGGCGGTCTATCCCTGGGGAGTGAGCGAACATAATGAGTGACGAACGCATCATCGTGGGTCTGGATATCGGTACCACCAAGATCTGCACCGTCATCGGGGAGATTGCCTCGGATGGTGTCCTGGACATTATCGGTGAAGGTACGGTACCGAGTGACGGCTTGCGCAAGGGTGTCGTTGTCAACCTGGAACGGACCATTGAATCCGTCCGCCAGTCCGTGGCGGCGGCAGGTCGCGTGGCCGGTGTGAATCCGCAGAGCGCCTGGGTCGGCATTGCCGGCACCCACCTCAAGGCGATCACCAGTCACGGCATGGCGGCAATCCGCCGCAATCAGGAAATCACCCGCTCGGATGTCGAGCGTACGGTGGACAACGCCAAGGCCGTACCCCTTGAGGCAAACATGGAAGTACTGCACGTTATTCCACAGGAATACGTGGTCGACGGCCATGACGGCATCAAGGACCCGGTTGGCATGTCCGGTGTCCGGCTTGAGGTGGACGTGCATCTCATCGCCGGTTCCCACGGACCGCTGCAGAACCTGCGCCGCTGCGCCACTGACGCCGGCATCAATGTTGACGGTGTCGTCGTTCAGGCAATGGCATCAGGGCTGGCTGTACTCGGTGAGGCCGAACGCGAAGTGACCGCCCTGCTCATTGACATAGGTGGCGGCACGACCGACATCGGCGTGTTCAGGCGCGGCACGCTCGCCCACTCTGCGGTGATTCCGCTTGGTGGCGATCACATCACGCAGGACATTTCGCAGCTGCTGCGCATACCGGCTGATGAAGCCGAGCGTGTCAAGAAGACGTACGGCATGGCTCTGCCGGAGATGGCCGACCGTGAGCAGATGGTCGAGATCGACAACCAGAACTATCCGGCTGCCCTCTCGGCCCATGAGCTGGCCCAGGTAATCAAACCCCGTGTTACAGAAATTCTCAGTCTTGTGCGTCGTAATGTCGAGGAGCATATGGGTGCCCTTGAGCTTGTCGTCGGCAGTGTCGTGATCACCGGTGGTTCTTCGCTCATGCCTGGCCTGGACCAGGTGGCGGCTGACCGTTTCCGGCTCCCGGTACGCATCGGCAAACCCTATGGTGTGAGCGGACTGATTGACGTGGTCGCCAGTCCGGCACATGCCACGGCAGTCGGTCTGGTGCGCTACGGCATGCAGCACCAGGGTCCCGCTGCCGGGACCGTGCGCCGGCCGGCACGTGCCGCACCGCGGCAGAGCAGCGGCGAACCGAGCCGTGCAGGCAACCTGATGCAGAGCATCCGCAACATACTGAAGGACTTTTTCTGATGGCCTTAGGAGATAATCAATGAACAGTGACAACGCCGTCATTCGCGTGATCGGCCTCGGAGGTGGCGGCAACAATGCCGTCAACAGGATGATTGACACCGGACTGCTCGGAGTCGAGTTCATTGCAGCCAATACCGACGCGCAGGTGCTGGCCACCAGTCTGGCGGACACCCGCATTCAGCTGGGTGATCACCTGACCAAAGGCCTGGGAGCCGGAGCCAATCCGGAAATCGGTGAAAAGGCAGCCATCGAGGACCGCGACCGTATTGCCGAGGCACTGACCGGTTCGGACCTTGTGTTCATCACAGCAGGCATGGGTGGCGGTACCGGAACCGGTTCCTCCCCCATCGTCGCTGAGGTTGCCCGCGAGCAGGGCGCACTGACCGTGGCTGTGGTCACCACCCCGTTTGCATTCGAAGGTCCACGCCGCATGCGCCAGGCTGAAGAGGGCCTGCGCAAGCTCGAAGACAAGGTGGACGCGCTCATCGTCGTGGAGAACCAGCGCCTGCTGTCATCACTGGACCGCAAGGTGAAGCTGTCTGACGCCTTCCGGGTTGCCGACCGCGTGCTGTATCACGGCGTGCGCGGCATCAGTGACGTAATCAACATGCCTGGCCTGATCAACGTCGACTTTGCTGACGTGAAGACACTGCTCTCCGGCGCCGGCACGGTGCTGATGGGTATCGGTGGCGGCCGTGGCGACAACCTGGCCGAGGATGCAGCCATCAGCGCAACCCACTCGCCGCTGCTTGCACGTGGCGTTGAGGGTGCGCATCACCTGCTGATCAACATCACCGGCTCAGCGGACCTGACCCTGCATGACGCTGACCAGATTGTTGAGAAGATCAGCGCAGCCACTGAGGTTGAGGACGTGAACGTCCTGTTCGGCGTCACCTATGACGATGACGCTGCCGATGAGGTGCGGGTGACGGTCATTGCAGCCGGCTTCAACCAGACACCGCAGGTCCGGCTGATCAAGCCGACCGGGCCGCGTGGTGTGGCTGGCCAGCAGAACTTCGATCCGGGCAATTACGATATTCCCGCTTTCCTGCGCTACAACCCGGAGAATGACGAAGACTGACGGCGCGGACCCAGCAGCACCTGAAGACGAAATACTGTTCCGCGGCCGACTGATCACGGTCGGCCGTATGCCCGGCGGCTGGGAAATGGTGAAGAAATCCCCCGCCGTGTGCGTGCTCGCGGTTCAGGACGGCAAGGTGCTCGGCGTGGAGCAGCCCAGGCCCGTTGTCGGTGCAACCACCTGGGAACTGCCCGCGGGCATAATTGACCCTGGTGAGACTCCTGAGCAGACTGCCCTGCGTGAACTCGCTGAGGAAACACAGCTGACCGGTGACCTGGCGTTCCTCACCAACTTCTGGTCCAGCCCCGGCTTCACCGATGAGCACACCACCCTGTTTACTGTCAGCAACCTACGCCCCTCAGCGGGCGTGCCCGATGACAGCGAAGAGATAACAGTCAGCTGGCGTGATCTGGAAGAACTGCGCGCCGAACTTCTGGCAGGCAGGCTTGTCACCAGTGCATCAACAGCCGCAGGCCTGATGTACGCTTTCGGTATTTCCTGAGCATGCCAGGAACAGTCACCTCACTGGCGCAGGTGCAGCTGATCGGCACCGTCCTGTCCATCGGCAACTTCGACGGCGTCCACCTCGGACACCGCGCGCTGCTCAGCCGCATGCAGCGGCTGGCGGAGGAACTGGGACGTCCGGCGGTCGCCGTCAGCTTCTTCCCCACCTCCCGCATGGTGTTCGGCAATGGCAGCTTCCTCAGCAGCGACCGTGAAAAGTCACTGTTGCTCGCGGAATTCTCACCTGAAACCATCGTCCTGATCCCGTTCAGCCGCGAGTACGCGGCCACCGACAAACAGGAGTTCCTCTCCGACATAGCGGCGCTTGAACCCGAAGCAATCACGGTTGGAGTGGACTTCCGTTTCGGACGTGACCGGCAGGGCAGCCTCAATGACCTCAGCCTCGTGACGCGGAAACTGGAAGTGTTCGGCCTGGTCGAGCAGCAGGGTGCTGTCATCAGCAGCAGCAAGGTCCGTGAGCTGCTTGCTGCCGGCGAGCTGGCTGCTGCGAACCGGCTGCTGGGAAACCCGTACCTGGCGCTGGGAGAAGTCGTGACGGGCGAGAAGCGGGGCAGGACCATCGGCTACCCGACAGCGAACATAAGCCTGCCAGAGGGCAAGGTGCTGCCGCATGGGGTTTTCGCGGTTTCAGTTGAACTCGATGGCGTTACTTACGGCGGAATGGCCTCGGCTGGCCCGCGGCCCATGTACCCGGAGGATTCGCCGTCACTGGAAGTGAACCTGTTTGACTTCGCGGCTGACATTTACGGCCGCGAACTGGCAGTAAGGTTCATCAGCAGGCTCAGGGGCCAGGAACTGTTCGGATCCCTTGAACTGCTCAAGGAAGCACTGGCAGCCGATGAACTGGCCGCACGGAGCGTACTGAGGGAAGCGGGAGTGTTGAACGGATGATCATTTACGGACGCAACGCGGTTACCGAAGCAGTCAGCCAGGGTCAGGCGAAGCGTCTGCTGCTGGCACGGGGCGTCGGCGACGCAACCGAGAAACAGTTCGCCAGACTGGCCAGGCAGGCCGGCCTCGAACTGGAACTGGTGCCACGCATCGAACTGGACCGCCTGCTGAGGACCACCAACCATCAGGGAGTGGCCGCGGAATTGCCTGAACTGAGCTACAGCGAACCCGATGCGCCCATGAAGCTTGCCCGCCAGCGCGGTGAGCGGCTTTTCCTGGTGCTCCTCGATCAGGTGCAGGATCCGCACAACTACGGAGCCATCATCCGCAGCGCCGAAGTACTGGGTGCCCACGGCGTGGTGAGTGAGGAACGGCGCGCCGCTCCACTGTCGCCGATTGTCCTGAAGACCTCGGCCGGCGCCGCAAGCCACCTGCCTCTGCTGCAGGTGAAGAACCTGCCGCGCTACATTGACGAACTCAAGGCCTCCAACGTGTGGATTTATGCAGCGGACTCCACGGACGGAGTTGAACCGGGTCAGCTCGACTGGGACCGGGAAGTTGCCGTGGTCATCGGTTCCGAGGGCAGCGGACTGCGGAGGCTGGTGCGCGGGAAGTGCGATGCATTCGTGAAGATCGAGACCCGCGGCAGGGTGCAGTCACTCAACGCCTCAGTCGCAGCCGGAATCCTGCTGCATGCCGGTCTCAACGCACGTCAGCAGCCGAACTGACAACAGTTGCCTGATTCCGTGCTAAAATTGTTCTTTGGTCGCCTGGACCGGCACTGTCACTATTGCTGAGTCCGTTCCGGGTGAGACCCGAAAGGAATTTTACGTTATGTCACTTACAGCAGAAGCCAAACAGGAAATCATGGACAAGTATGCCCGCGGATCCGGCGACACCGGCTCAACGGCAGTCCAGGTTGCGCTCCTGAGCGCACGCATCACCTATCTCAGTGACCACCTCAAGGGACACAAGAAAGATCACCACAGCCGCCGCGGCCTTCTGAAGATGGTCGGCAAGCGCCGGCGCCTCCTCTCCTACCTGGAGAAGACTGACTTTGATCAGTACAAGGAACTGATCGCAAGCCTCGGCCTGCGCCGCTGATTCCTGCGCGAGCCAGCAAGGGGTTTTCTTAAGCTGCTTGAGGTGATGCGGGGCGCTACTGCCTCGCATCACCGCTATATGAGGATGGACCTTGCACCTATTTTGAAGCCGGTTCGCACCACTGCAGTCCAAAGTGCACCACTGGACCGGAAATTTCATGCAGCCAAGCCAGGACAGTTGAACGCTGACCTGCCGAAAGGACAAAAACAGTGAGAATACCCGAAGGAAAACGCTTCAGCACGATGCTGGGCGGACGGGAACTGACCCTGGAGACCGGCAAGTACGCCAAACTGGTTTCCGGTGCCGTCATGGTGCGCTACGGCGACACCATGGTTCTGGTCACCGCCCACATGGGCGACAGCAAGACGCCGATGGACTTCCTGCCCCTCACCGTTGAGTACGAGGAACGGCACTACGCCATCGGCAAGATTCCCGGAAGCTTCATGCGCCGTGAGGGCCGCCCGGGCAACCAGGCCACCCTCAACGCCCGTGTGACTGACCGGCAGATCCGTCCTCTGTTCCCGAAGGGACTGCGCAACGAGGTCCAGGTACTGATTACCGTGCTGTCTGCCGATCAGGAGAACGATCCTGCCTTGGCTGCCGCAATTGGTGCCTCTGCCGCGCTGGCCATCAGCGATGTTCCCTGGAACGGACCAACTGCCTGCGCAAGCGTCGGCCAGGTTGACGGCGAATTCGTCATCAACCCGACTTTCCAGCAGCTGGCTGACTCCGACATGGAACTGACCGTTGCCTGCAGCGAAGAAGCCGTCCTGATGGTTGAGGCCAGCGCCAATGAACTTCCCGAAGACCGCATGGTCGAGGCAATCGAGTTCGCACAGCGTGAGCTTGCCCCCGTCATCAATCTGATCAAGGAAATGCGCGAGGAAGCCGGCCACGTCAAGCGTGACTTCGAACCCGCTGTTTCCGTCAGCGACGAACTCCTGCAGCAGGTTGCCGAACTCGCCCGCGGACACAACCTGGCTGACGCACTCGTGGCCGGCAGCAAGGCCGAACGCTCCGAAGGTGCCAGGGCCGTGCGCCAGCTGATACTCGACCAGCTGGTCAGCGATCCGGACAGCCCTGAAGGTGCGGAACTGACCGGTCAGGTAAAGAGCGCGTTCCGCAAGGCTGAGGCAGAGGAAATGCGCCGCATGGTTCTGGAACAGAACCGCCGCAGCGACGGACGCCGCAGCGACGAGATCCGCCCCATCTGGATCGAAACCAATGTGCTTCCCCGGGCACACGGCTCTGCCGTGTTCACCCGTGGTGAAACCCAGGTGCTCGGTGTGGCCACCCTCGGCACCGGCCGCGACAACCGCCTGGTTGACGATCTGGGCCTGGAAGACTCTGAAGAGTTCATGCTGCACTACAACTTCCCGCCCTACTCGACCGGTGAGGTCAAGCGTCTGCGCGGCGTGAGCCGCCGCGAACTGGGCCACGGCAACCTGGCCCGGCGCGCCCTGGTGGGCCAGCTGCCCACGAAGGACGACTTCCCGTACGTGATCAGGGTCGTTGCCGAAACACTCGAATCGAACGGCAGCTCGAGCATGGCGAGCGTCTGCGCCGGTTCACTGGCTCTCATGGACGCTGGCGTGCCAATGCGCAAGCCTGTTGCGGGCATCGCGATGGGCCTCGTCATGGAAGGCGACCGTTACAGCATCCTGTCCGACATCCTGGGCAGCGAGGACGCGCTCGGTGACATGGACTTCAAGGTCACCGGCACCCGCGACGGCGTGACCGCCCTGCAGATGGACATCAAGATCTCGGGCATCGACGCTGACATCATGCGCGCCGCCCTGGCCCAGGCCAGCGCAGGCCGCAAGCACATCCTGAACGAGATGGCAGGCACGCTCGACGCACCACGTGACCTCAGCAACCGCGCACCGCGCATCATCACCACGCAGGTGCCGACCGACAAGATCGGTTCGGTCATCGGGCCCGGAGGCAAGAACATCCGCGAACTCGAGGCGCTCGGCGCCACCATCGAGATCGAGGAAACCGGCCTCATCAAGATTTACAGCGAGGATTCCGACGCTGCCGAGGCCGTGAAGGAGCGTATCGAGAGCATGGTCCAGGTTGCCGAAGTCGGCAAGGTTTACCACGGCACTGTTGCCAAGGTAATGGACTTCGGTGCCTTCATCACCCTGTTCCCCGGTACTGACGGCCTGCTTCACATCAGCCAGATTGCCCAGGAGCGCGTTGAGAACGTCGCTGACTTCCTCAAGGAAGGCGACCAGCTCGACGTCAAGGTAAACGGCATCGATGACCGCGGCAAGATTGACCTGATCCGCCCGGAACTCGAAGGCCTTCTGCCCCCGCGCCGCACCGGCGGCGGTGGCGACAGGGGCCCGCGCGGTCCCCGTGGCGATCGTGGCGACCGCGGGCCGCGCGGCCCGCGCCCCGGCGGCCGGGACCGTGACCGCGGCCCCCGCAGCAACGACTGAACAAGACTGTGTGCCCGGCCCGTGCAACACCGGCCGGGCACACGCATTTCCGTTCAGCGGGCACGGCCTGCCACTCCCAACGAATGGCTGGCAGTTTCCCGGCTGAGCCGTAACAGAACAAAACTGGAGAATCATGGCAAAACAGGATGACCGGAAACTTCGCATCATTCCGCTGGGCGGGATGGGCGAAATCGGCAAGAACATGTTCGCATTCGAGTACGAGGACGAAATCCTCCTCATCGATGGCGGACTCGCATTCCCTGATGCTGACATGCTCGGCGTCGACATTCTCGTACCGAAGATTGACTGGGTCGTCGAAAACGCCGAGCGCATCAAAGGCTGGGTACTGACGCACGGGCACGAGGACCACATCGGTGGTCTGCCCTACATGCTGAAGCTGCTGCCGCGCATCCCGATGTATGGCGCGAAGCTTACGCTGGGCCTGCTGCGCGGCAAGTTCGAGGAATTCAAGCTGCGCGAGAGCGACGTTGACCTTCGTGAGGTGTCAACCGACGCCCGTATCAAGATCAGCCGCTATTTCACTGTTGACTTCTTCCGCATGACCCACTCGATTCCCGACAACTCGGGACTGATCATCCACACACCGATTGGCCGTGTGGTGCATTCAGGTGACTTCAAGCTGGATTACCATCCGGCTGACGGCAAGACCAGCAACCTGCACAAGCTGGCTCAGGCCAGCGTTGACGGTGTGCTGGCCCTGATCAGCGACTCAACCAACGCTGAACGTCCCGGCCTGACTGCCAGTGAGCAGGACGTGATGAAAGCCGTGGATGAAATCGTTGCACGTGCACCCGGCCGGGTAATCGTGACAACCTTCAGCTCGCACGTGCACCGGCTGCAGAACTTCATCCGCATCGCCGAGCGCTACGACCGGCGGGTAATCATGGAGGGCCGCTCCATGATCAAGAACGCACGCATCGCCCAGGACCTCGGCTACCTTGAAGTCAAAAAGCCGTTCCTGGCGAGCGATGACATCGGCAACCTGCAGGACGACAAGGTTCTGTTCCTCTGCACGGGCTCCCAGGGCCAGCCGATGGCTGCCCTGTCACGCATGGGCAGTGGCACCCACCGCAAGATCCAACTGGTGCCGGGTGACACCGTGATTCTGAGCAGCAACCCGATTCCGGGTAACGAGGAAGCAGTCGGCCGGGTAATCAACCAGTTGTACGAACGCCGCGTGAACGTCTACTACCCACCGACCTACAAGGTGCACGCCTCGGGCCACGCGAGCCAGGAGGAATTGAAGCTGATCCTGGACCTGACCCGGCCGAAGTTCTTCCTGCCCTGGCACGGTGAGGTGCGCCATCAGATCAACCACGCGCGCCTGGCTGAGAGCATGACTGTGCAGCCGCAGAAGACGCTGATTCCGCAGAACGGCGACATCCTGGCACTGAGCAAGGACGACATGGTCATTGCCGGTCAGGTGGAGGCCGGAGTCGTGCTGATTGACAGCGTGGGCAAATCCGCAGACGAGGTGACCGAACCGGTCATCCGCGACCGCCAGATGCTGAGCGAGGAAGGCGTGGTCGTAATCGTGGCCGTGGCCAGCCGCAACCCCAGCGTCGAGGTCGTGCTGCGTGGCATGGCAGGCGACAGGAAGCTTACTGATGAAATCAAGAAAATCGTAACTGATAACGTGAAGCGCGGAGTGCGCGAAAAGCGCCGCCTGAACGACATTCGCGATGACGTGTTCTATCCCGTGCGGCGCTACCTGCGCAAAGCGACGGGCCGCAATCCGCTGATTGTGCCGACCATCCTGGAAAGCTGAGCTCCCAGGCATAAACATTCCGGTGGCGTTCACGCACTCAGCGTGAACGCCACCTTTTTTGTGCCATAACCAAGGCAAACAGGAAATCCTAACGGGACAGCTGTCCCTGTGCCGGCACGTCAGGCACAGGTCAAACTAGCCGTAACTCGGATATATCGCTCCGAGAACAAACTGGAGGTAAAGAGATGCGGAAACGAAGCCTACCGCTACTGTCCCTGCTTGCCGTACTCGCCGCCCTGCTGCTGAGCCCCGCCTTCGCCCAGGAATCCGACGTCGACCTTAGCCCTGAGGAGTGGGAAACCGCTACCCAGATTTACTTTGACCGCTGTGCCGGCTGTCACGGTGCGCTGCGCGGCGGCGCGACCGGACCGGACCTGTTCCCCGACCGCCTGGGAGTCATGGGCACCTCTTACCTTGAGGCCGTCATCCACTTCGGCCTGCCCGGCGGCATGCCCGGCTGGGGCGCCTCCGGCACCATGTCAACCGAGCAGATCGAACTCATGTCCCGCTTCCTGCTGAACGAACCGCCCGCACCGGCGCCGATCAGCATGGACCAGATCAGGGACACCTGGATTGTCCAGGTTCCGGTTGAGGAGCGGCCCGAAGAACCGCAGCACGACCTTGACTGGGAAGACTTCACCGGCGTGATCCTGCGCGACATGGGGCAGGTTGCTATCGTTGACGGCGACTCCAAGGAACTCGTCACACTGGTCGAAACCGGCCACGCGATTCACATCCTGCGCTCGTCGGCATCCGGCCGTTACTTCAACGCAATCGGCCGTGACGGCAAGGCGTCGCTCATTGACCTGTGGATGGATCCGCCTCAGGTGGTGTCCGAGGTCAAGGCCTGTTACGACGCCCGCAGCATCGAATCAAGCCATTACGAGGGCTTCGAGGACCGTTACGCCATCGTCGGCTGCTACTGGCCCGCCCTGGCTGTGGTGCTTGATGGACTGACTCTGGAGCCGCTCAAGATGATCGGCACCGCCGGTTACGAGCGCGGCGCAGGCGATTACGTCGAGGAAGCCCGTGTGGCCGCCATCGTCGGTTCGCGCTACCATCCCGAGTGGATTGTCACCATCAAGGAAAGCGGCCAGGCCTGGTTTGTTGACTACAGCCGACTGGATGAACCCGGCCAGCCGCTGCCAATCACCATGCTCGGAGCTGACCTGTACCTGCACGACGGTGGCTGGGCCAAGGGCCGCTACTTTATCGTTGCCGCCAACGCTCTTGACAAGCTGATCGTGATCGACGCCCTGGAGCGCAACCTGACCACTGAAGTGCTGGCAGGCAGCACGCCACACCCCGGCCGCGGCGCCAACTGGGACCACCCCGAATACGGTCCCGTCTGGGCTTCAGGTAACCTCGGCTCGACTGAACTGACGGTCGTCGCAGTGGACCCCGAAGGGCATCCGGAGCACGCCTGGGACGTTGTAGCCCGCGTCGACGTGCCCTGGACCGGCAACCTGTTCATCAAGGCACACCCGAACAGTCCCTGGATTCTTTACGACTTCCCGATGAGCCCGCTGCCGGCTGCGGCTGCCAGCCTGTGCGCCATCGACAAGGTGACGCTCGAGACGGATCGCTGCTGGGAAGTGCCGGGAGCGGTTGACCTGGGCGCCCGCATGGTCCACATCGAATTCAACCGCGCAGGCACCGAGTTCTGGGTTTCCGCCTGGGGCACCATGGATGAGCCGTCATTCATCGCCGTCTACGACGCAATCACGCTTGAAGAGATCCACCGCATTGACGACGACTGGGTCCGCACCCCCACGGGCAAGTTCAACGCTTACAACACAGCCCACAACATCTACTGACATCTTCCGGCGGCTTCGGCCGCCAGCTGTTTTCCCCTCAGACGGTGGCGCCCTGTTCAGGCGCCACCACTTTTTGGCTCAGGGCACCCGGGCTTTCAGGGCCGTGCGGCTAAGCAGTTCGCGGGTCAGCAGGTACAGAGCGAAGGCCGCCAGCAGCAGGATGAGGATGCTGGCCAGCTGCCCCCAGCCGCTCATGTCAATGCCAATACGTTGGAGTCCCTCCGTATCATCCAGGAAGACTGTAACCAGGGTCAGCGGCACTCCGACCGTAAACAGCAGCAGGAATGAAGCGAACCAGCCGCTGAACTTCTGGTAGCTCCAGCCTACGAGCAGGCCCGACAGGCCCAGCAGGGCGCTGCGCAGAATCACTTCCAGGCCCAGCAGGAACGCCGCGCCGGGCTGCTGAGTGAAGCGGTCACCGGCAATGTTCTGCTCCCAGCCGACCCGCTGGTACCACCAGCCTTCGACCAGGAAGCCAAGTGAGGCATACAGACCGAGTCCCAGGGCAGCTGCTGCCAGAGTGACTGCCGCAGCCATGACGAAGCGCCGCCGAGTGACACCCATGGCCACGTACGGACGCAGGCATTCGCTCACGAAGTAGATGGCCATGCCGAACAGCCACCAGCTTGCCGCGTGTGCCATGAAGAACGCCCAGATGCTGAAACTGGCTTCAGCGCCGAACGCCAGGGCGCGGGGATAGGCAATGGCCGCCACCAGTGTAATCATCGAGAGAACCCAGCTGGCAACCTGCAGCAGGTCACGGGCCAGCGGCCGGGTGACATTCTTGAGCGTAACGGGCGTGGCTTTCATGCGCTCACCCCAGGCTTGTCGGTCAGGTTCGCGTACAGGTCCTGCAGGCTGAGCCGCTCAAGCTGCAGGCCGTGCTCTTCGGCCCGGCGGCGGTCGTCGGCCGTCAGTTGGCCATAGATGCTGATTGCGGTGAACTTACCCATATTCTGCTCGCTCAGAACTTCCCTGCCCCGACTGAATTCGGTTACTTGGTCGTGCGGCCCGATGATGCGGGCGCCCTGTTCACCGAGTTCGTCCACCGTGCCGTGCAGCAGGACCTTGCCATTGTGCAGGATCAGTGCATTCTCAAGCAGTCGTTCGGCCTCCTCCAGAAAGTGACTCGAGATGATTACGGTACGTGGTTCCCTGATCTGCTCGGCCAGGAGCGTGTCATAGAAAGTGTACCGGCTGGGCACGTCCATACCGAGGTACACCTCATCAAAAATCGTGACCGGAGCCCGCGTCGCCAGGCCAACCACGGCAGCGAGCGAGGAGCGCTGCCCGCGCGACAAGGATTCGACTTTCTTCCGGAGCGGCAGCTTGAAATCCTCCACAAGCTTCCGGGCCAGCTCCTGGTCCCAGTTGCTGCGCAGGTCGCCGGCAAGAGCCAGGTTTTCCTTCACAGAGCTCGAGGTCAGCAAGTCACCGCCTTCGCGTACCAGGCAAACACTGGCCATCACGTCCGCGGACTCGAACGGCTGGCCCCCGTCCACCAGGACCTGCCCCCGGTACGGTTTACGGAATCCTGCGATTGTAGCGAGCAGGGTGCTCTTGCCTGCTGCGTTGCGTCCTATGAGCCCGGTAACCGTGCCCGGCGCGAAGCTGGCGGTCACACCGTCGAGTGCCAGCGCCCGGCCGAAGCGCACGGACACGTTCTGCACATCCACCTGGGGCGCCGTCATTGTCCGCTTCCTTCTGCCAGGTATTCGATTACAAACTGCTGCACTGCTTCAGCGTCCATACCGATTCGCCTGCCTTCCTCGAGTGCCGGCTTAAGCACCGCTTCGAAGTACTCGTTGCGCCGGACTGACTGCAGCTGGTTGCGGGCGCCATCCGCCACAAACATGCCGATGCCTCGTTGTTTGTAAATCAGGCCTTCCTGCGTCAGCTCCGCAAAAGCTTTCGCCACCGTGGCTGGATTGATGCGGAGTACCTGGGCGTACTGCGTTGTGGACATGACCTGTTCTCCTTCAGCAAGGCGGCCGGTGATGATCTGCTGACGGATTTCGTCAGCAAGCTGCCGGTAGATTGGCTGGCTGTCATCAAGCTTCATTGCTCACCTCGGCACATGGGTTCATTGCTTGACCAATGAACCACATAGCATGTGTTCATGTCAAGCGGCCCTGCTGCAATACCCGTCGTACGTGCTTCCGGTGTGTTGACTGCCCCGCCTCAGTTGGCTTAAGCTTGTAAAGCTTTGAGCCCGCGTCGGGGTGTAGCGCAGCCTGGTAGCGCACTTGACTGGGGGTCAAGGGGTCGTGAGTTCAAATCTCGCCACCCCGACCATAAGGGCTGAAGCCCGCGAGTCCCCGTTTTCCTATTGGAAGACGGGGACTTGCTTTGGTCTGGCATTGCGTCAGGCTGCACGCGGGTCCCGGTTTTTGATTCTGGCTGCGCTTCACCCAGGAGAGAGGCATGCGCGGACATTATCAGGAGCCTGGGTCCACTGCGGACCTGTTGCCCGGCGGCCGGTACGTCAATACCACCACACCACTTTTGAACGCCTCGCTGCCGGTCAGTTCCAGCTCCACCTTGTCTGTGAACAGCGGTCGGCCACCACCCAATGCCACGGGGTGCACCATCAGGCGATACTCGTCAATGAGGCCCAAACGGGTCATTTCCTGAACTATGCTGATGCTGCCATCCAGCCTGATTCCGCTGACGGATTTGCGTTTGAGCAGCTCGATTTCAGCTGGATCGACCTGCCGCTTGATAGTCGTTTCCTGCCAGTCGGCGCTCGTTAATGTGCTGGAGAAAACTATTTTTCGCATTGAGTTGAAGTGTGCGCCAATGGCCTTCTCCGCCGCTGAGG
>CAZPLV010000014.1:0-23219 GCA_964587295.1 uncultured bacterium | reverse complement strand
AGTCCGGCCCCGACTGCGGATACCGACCAGGGTGTAGGTACTGCAGTGGAGAACACCTCGAATCAGGTTCCCTCCTCAGAAGGCGAAGATGCCCAGACCGGCCAGGACGAAGAAACTACTGCCACTGTCAGCGAAATTCCTGCAGCAGTGGCTGCCGCAGCTGAATCAGCTCCGGTCGCCAGCGATGAAATGACCATGGAAGACGTGCTCGCAGCCAGCGACGAACAGCTGGCCCGCAAGCCCGTGCACCGCGGCATGATCACCACTGGTGAAGTCATCATGCTCACCCAGGACGGCGTTGTCGTCGACGTGGGCGCAAAAATCGAGGGCATTCTGCCCTATAACCAACTGTTCGAGCAGGAAACGACCGCCGAGGAAGCCGCCCAGTCAATCAAGCAGGGCGACGAAATCCAGGTGTACGTGATCCGTGCCGACATTCCGAACAACACGATTGTTCTCTCCAAGAAGCGTGCCGATCAGGAACGCGCCTGGAATCTCCTCCAGGAAATCTTCGAGAAGGAAAAGCCGGTTGAAGTTGAAATCGTGGAGAAAGTCCGTGGCGGCCTCGTCGCCAACCTCGGCATCCGTGCATTCCTGCCGGCCAGCCAGGTTGACGTCCGGCGCGTTAACGACCTCTCCCCGTTCGTGGACCAGCGCCTGCGCGTTCGCATCATTGAACTGAACCGCAAGCGTAATCGTGTGATCATCAGCCGCCGCGCCATCCTCGAAGAGGAAATGAAGGAGCAGAAGGGCGAGACACTCGGTCAGCTGGAGCCCGGCGCCCGCCTCGAAGGCGAAGTTGTCGAAGTCACCGACTTCGGTGCATTCGTCAACCTCGGTGGCATCGATGGTCTGGTTCACCGCAGCGAACTGACTCACGGTCGCTTCAACCACCCGCGTGACGTTGTTGCCGTAGGCGACAAGGTTCGCGTTGAAGTTCTCGACATGGACCTGGAGCGCGAGCGCATCAACCTGTCCATGAAGAAGCTCATCGCCAACCCATGGGAAGAAGTGCTCGTCAACTACCACATCGGTCAGAAGATCGCCGGTAAGGTCACCAACCTGACCCCGTTCGGCGCCTTCGTTGAAATCGAAGCTGGCCTCGAAGGCCTCATTCACGTCAGTGAGATGAGCTGGACCAAGCGTGTCCGTCATCCCAAGGAAATCGTGACTGAGGGCGATGAAGTCGAAGCGATGATCCTGAAGATTGATACCCAGCAGGAGCGCATTTCACTTGGTCTCCGGCAGACCCAGCCGGATCCATGGAGCAGCCTCCCGGACCGCTACCCGCCCGGCACCGAAGTCACCGGCCCGATCACCGGCATCACCGAATTCGGTGTGTTCATGGAGATCGAAGAAGGCATCGAAGGCCTGGTGCACATCAGTGAACTGAGCCACGAGCACATCGAGAACATCGGTGACAGCTTCAACCGTGGTGACGAAATCACTGCCGTGATCATCAACATCGATCCGGTGGAGCAGCGCGCCAGCCTCAGCCGCCGTCGCCTTCTGCCCTACACTGCCGGTGAGTTCGACGCAAGTGGAACCGGCCAGCCCCGTGGTGGCGGAGCCCCAGCAGGTGGCAGACGCACTGGTCGCCGTGGTGGCCGTCGCAGCGCAGGCATCGACTACGATTACAGCTACGCAGCAACCGACTCCGGCGCAAAGGCAACCACCAAGCTTGGTGACGTTTACGCCGACCTGTTCGCCCAGTTCGGTCTGAGCGACGGCAAGTCCGACGAAGCAGCAGCTGACGACAGCGCCGAAGCAGCACAGACTGAAACTGCCCAGACTGAAGCAGCTCCGCAGGAAACTGCCGCTGAGGAAACCGTTGCCGCCGACGCAGCACCCGCTGCGGAAGAGGCAACCGAAGAAGCAGCAGCACCCGCCGCTGAGGTCACCGAGGAAGCAGCACCCGCTGCGGAAGAAGTGACTGCCAGCGCAGATGAGCCTGCTACGGAGAATGCCATCGACGCCGCAGAAGCTGCAGCAATGCTGACCGCTGCCTTCCGTGAAGGCAAGCGTCCCGCCAAGGAAGCAGAGGCCGAAGCAGCAGCTGAAGCCGAAGCCAACAGCAGCGGCGACGAAGGCGAAGAAGCAACCGCAGAAGCAACAGAAGAGGAACAGACCGAAGAGGCCTGATTCCGGATCTACAGACTTACCAAAGGTTGGGGGTCGCTGCCAGCGAGGCGGCGACCCCCAACCTTTTTGTGGTGAGTCGCAGCGGATTGGGAGCACGACAAAACAGGGATGTACGCTCTCGGTACATCCCTGCCGTATCCCGGTTTGACGGTAAAAATCGCGTCAGACGCGAAGCCCGGCGGTGGGCAGACCCACGTTGCCGGTATAGGCATCCACTTCCTGCATGAAACGGTTGAACAGGTAACTGGCGTCATGAGGGCCGGGGCTGGCCTCCGGGTGGTACTGCACACAGAACACCGGGTAACGCACATGCGACATGCCCTCGAGCGTGCCGTCATTCAGGTTGATGTGCGTGGCGATGAACTGCTGCCCGGGAATCGAGTCCAGGTCAACCGCGTAATTGTGGTTCTGACTGGTCATCACTACTTCACCGGTCAGTACGTTCTTCACCGGCGTATTTGCGCCGCGGTGCCCGTGCTTAAGCTTGAACGTACGGCCGCCGACGGCCAGCGCCATGAGCTGATGCCCGAGGCAGATGCCGTAGGTCGGCAGCAGGCCCAACAGCTGCCAGACAGTGTCGTGCGCGTACTTCGGGCCGGCCGGGTCGCCCGGGCCGTTACTGAGCACAAGACCGGATGGCTGCAGCGCCATGATCTGTGCCGCGCTGGTGCGGGCAGGTACGACGATGACCTCGGCACCGGCCTGCTCCAGTTTGTAGACGATTGAGTTCTTGATGCCGAAATCAACGACGACAACCCGCGGATTGTCCTGGAAAGTGGGCCGTGCGTACGGCAGCGGGGTGGTCACTTCAGGAGTCATGTCGCGTCCGTCGATGTCCTCGTGGTCACGGGCACGCTTCACCAGTTCGGCTTCAAGGTCCGGAGTGGTTTCGCCGTGCCGGATAACGCCCTTGATCACGCCGCCGCTGCGCAACCGGCGTGTGAGCGCGCGGGTATCAATTCCCTCAATACCGACGATGTTGTGCTGCTCCATGAAACTCTGCAGTCCCTGGTTGGAGCGGTGGTTGGATGCGACACGGCTGAACTCACGGACGATGAATCCGCGGGCAAACGGCCGGTTGGACTCCATGTCATAGACGCTGACACCGTAGTTGCCGATGTGGGGGTAGGTCATCATGACAATCTGCCCGTGATAGGACGGATCAGTCAGGATTTCCTGATAGCCGGTCATGGAGGTGTTGAATACCACCTCGCCGACAGACTCGCCGCTGTGGCCGAAGGCGTAACCGTAATAGACGGTGCCGTCCTCAAGTGCGATAACTGCACGCTGTTTTTTCAGAAGGGACATGACGAAATCACCGTCACTGAATCTAGCATTAATTTACATGCGAGTGAGCGGAGGGATTCCCACGCCCGCCCCGATCTCCGCGTCCCTCAGCACCGAGTGGGCGCCTATGCGTGCACCACGTCCCACACGGCAGTTGCCGCGCAGAATTACCCCTGGCTCCAGGGTCACATCAGCCTCCAGCCGCACATCCGGGTCTATGAATACACTCTCAGGCTGCTGCATTGTTACACCGTTCAGCAGCCACTCCCGCCGGATGCGGTCCCGCAGCACCCGTTCGGCATCAGCCAACTGGCTGCGGTCGTTCACCCCTGCATACTCCTCCAGGGGCGTGTCGGTGCCGACCACCTCCAGGTGCAGCGCCCGGTAGGACGCAACCAGGTCGGTTATGTAGTACTCACCGGCGGCATTGTCGTTTCTCAGTCCCCGTCCCAGCTCAAAGGCACGCTCGTCAAACAGGTACGTGCCCACGACGATCTCGTCGACAGCCCGTTCCGCCTCTGAGGCGTCCTTGTGCTCCACGATGCGGTTCACCAGTCCGTCGTCCGACTTGATAACCCGGCCAAGACCGGTCGGGTCAGGCACCCGGGCGGTCAGAAGCGCCATGCCGGCCTGCGGCAGGTCAGAGACCAGCCGGTTCAGGGTGCCAGCCGTCAGCAGGGCACCGTCGCCGTTGAGGACCAGCACACTTCCGCCACTGGGCTCCAGCAGCGGAGCAGCCTGCATGAACGCATGGGCGGTGCCGAGCTGCTCTGGCTGCTTCACGAACTCGACCTGCTGCCCGTCAAGCCGGGCCATGACCTCTTCAGCAGCGTGGCCAACCACAACCACAATCCGTTGCGGGTCAAGTTCACGGGCCACATCAATCACGTGCTGCACCATCGGCTTGCCTGCAATTTCATGCAGGACTTTGTGCGTTTCGGATTTCATTCTGGTGCCGAATCCCGCCGCCAGAATCACTACATTGAGAGGCCGGCCCATCAGCGTCCCCGCGCCCGCCTGCTGAGGCGTTCACGCCGCTCGAGCTTCGCCGGACTGCGTTCGCTCAGCTGCCACAATGCAATCGCAATGATCGGCAGGCTGATGATTTGCGTCAGGGTAAACAGGCCGATGCCCGCGCTGTCATTCAGGTAGACGTTGAGGAACAGGGGGTTATCGCGGAACGGTTCTTCCAGGACACTGCGCAGGATCGAATACCACAGGACAAACTGCCAGAAAACGTAGCCGGCTGAGCGGGTGCGGTTCAGCGCCCAGGCAATCACGAATATGAGGATGACGCCCACGAGCATGCCGTATAGCGGGGTGAGATGCACGATGCAGGGATCCCCGAACGGTACGGTGTTGCAGACGGGCGGGCTGAACTGCCACAGCGGCTCGCCGAAAATGAAACGGCCCACTGCACCGAATGTCTGGGTACCCGTTTCCGGCCAGGAAAAGCCGATTGCCATATCGGTCAGCCGGCCACCGGTGTCGGTGCCGTTCATGAAATTGCCGATGCGGCCGCCGATGATGCCGAGTGCGCCGACGGGCGAAAGAACATCAAGCATCGCCCACATGTTCATTTTGTGGGCGCGGGCATAGAAGAAGAGCGCAACCATGATGCCGATGACACCGCCGTGGATGCTGATGCCCCCTTCCCACACCTTGAATGCATCCAGCGGGTTGGCCCCCGGACCGAAGAAGTTGCCGGGACTGGTCAGAACGTAAACGAGCCTGGCACCGACGATGCCTGAGATGACCAGCCAGAAGGCCGAATCAAGCAGCTTGTCAGTGTCCATGCCCCGTTTGCGGGCAGCGTGCAAAGCCCACACGGAGCCGATGACGACACCCAGGGCAATCAGAAAACCGTACCAGCGGATGGCCAGGGGGCCAATCTGCAGCATTATTGGATCCATGCCGGAATTATATGCCGGCTGGCCGTCGCTACTGAACGTGCGCCTCAGAACAGGTAGGCGACCGTGATGATGCCGATAGCAATCAGGAACAGGAGTTTCATGAAAGTACCGCCGAGCGCACCGAGCATGGAACCGAGTCCGGAGCGCCAGGCCTCATCAAACGAGCGCTGCGCCAGCAGTTCGAACAGCATTGCGCCCACGAAGGCGCCGGGCAGGAAACCGAAGGGCGGGGCGACGAAGACACCGACAATTGAACCGATGATGCTTCCCCATACACCGGCATTGCTGCCGCCGGAGTACCTGGTTCCGATCCAGCCTCCGATGAGGTCCAGCACCTGCGCAAGCACGGCAAGCCCGGCAATTATGAGCAGCGGCGTGAGTCCGAGCTTCTCGAAGCCGGTCATCCAGCCGGCCAGAAGCGCACCGGCAGCAGCGAGCGGCACGCCGGGTATGACGGGGATGATGAGGCCGGCCATGCTCACAAGCCAGATGAGCACGAACACCACGGTTGCCAGGATGGTCATTGTCACACCAGAGATGTTAACTCCGGCCGGGCCTGCTCAGCCTCATACTTTTGTCTGGTTCATATTTCAGATGGCAGGGCCTGCAACTGGCGCACTGCGGCGGGCAGAGCTGCGAGTACGTGTGGGACGCATACCTGCAGGCTGGCAGCGTCCCCCGGCAGGTTGATGATTATGGTGTGGCGCCTCACACCCGCCTCGAGACGCAACCAGGCCACGCCGGGCTCACTGCGCAGGCAGGCCATCCTTACCATGTCGGGTATGCCGGGCAGATGCCGGTCAACGACCTCGGCGGTTGCTTCGGGCATGCGTTCCCTGAGCCCCAGTCCCACCCCGCCACAGGTGAGGATCACGTCGGCGGCGCCATGCTCCGCCTCGGACCAGACGCGCAGCCGCGCCCTCAGCAGTGCCTGCTCGCTGGGACTCACGTGATAGTCGACCTCATGGAACGGACCCCTGGCCAGTTCAGCATGGAGCACGGCCAGCACATCGGTCATGCGCTCAAAGTCTTCCTCCGGATCTCCCACGTTCAGGATGGCGATTCTGACCTGCCTGCTGTTCATGCGTTCAGCATAATGGTCTCCGCCCGGGTCGGTCGCAGTAATCCCTCACACCTCTGCCTATTGGCTTGATACGGCTTGCCGCGTTACCTTAGAGCAGACAGAAGGAAGGAGAAACACTCCCTTGAAAATTCACGAGTACCAGGCCAAGGCACTGTTCAGTGAACGGGGCATCGCTGTACCGATGGGCCGCGTCATCACCAGCAGTGAGGAGGCCGCCGAGGCTGCCCGTCAACTGATTGAGGCCAGTGGCAATCCGGTCGTGGTTCTGAAGAGCCAGATTCACGCCGGGGGTCGCGGGAAAGGCCGCTTCAACGAGTATCCGGATGTTGCCGGCGTCACTGTCATCACTGACGGAATCAAAGGCGGACCGGAGGCAGCGGCAGCGCGCGCCACGGAACTTGCGGCCCAGAAGCTGGGCAGCACACTGGTCACCATCCAGACCGGCGATGAGGGCAAGCAGGTAAACACCCTGTACCTCGAGCAGGGCGTGGACATCGACCGCGAACTGTACCTGTCCATCATCCTGAACCGGCAGACCGGGCGCAATCTTGTCATGGCCTCGACAGAAGGCGGCATGGAGATTGAGGAAGTCGCTGCCGAAACGCCGGAGAAAATCCTGCGTGAGGAAATGGACCCGCTCATCGGGCTGGCCCCCTTCCAGGCGCGCCGGCTTGGCTTCGGCCTTGGCCTCAGCGGTGACGCGCTGAAGAGCTTCATCCGTTTCGTGGGCAGCCTGAGCGCAGCCGCCGTCGAGCTGGACGCCGACATGCTGGAGATCAACCCGCTGGTCGTAACCGGCTCCGGAACGGTGATGGCACTCGACGGCAAGGTAAGCATCGACAGCAACGCGCTGTTCCGGCACAAGAAGACCGTTGAGCTGCGTGACTTCAGCGAAGAGGATCCGGCCGAGGTCGAGGCAACGAAGTACGGCCTGTCGTTCATCAAGCTGGACGGCAGCATCGGCTGCCTGGTGAACGGTGCCGGACTTGCGATGGCAACGATGGACATCATCAAGCATGTGGGCGGCGAACCCGCGAACTTCCTCGACGTGGGCGGCGGCGCCACCACCGAGAACGTAACGGCAGCATTCAAGATCATCACGCGCGACCCGAACGTCAAGGGCATCTTCATCAACATCTTCGGCGGCATCATGAAGTGCGACACGATAGCCAACGGCGTGGTTGCAGCCGTTAAGGAAGTGGGCCTGGAAGTGCCACTCGTGGTGCGTCTGGAAGGCACGAACGTGCAACTGGGCAGGCAAATCATCGACGAGTCGGGCCTCAACGTCGTTTCGGCGGAAAGCATGCTCGAAGGCGCCCGCAAGATCGTTGAACTCGCTGACGGAGGTGCGGCATGAGCATCCTCATCAACAGCAACACCCGTCTGCTGGTACAGGGACTGGGCGGCGCCGGCCGTTTCCACACTGACAAGGCGATCGCCTACGGTACCAACGTCGTCGCCGCCGTACATCCGGGCCGCGGCGGACAGACCGAGCTGTTCGAAGGTGATACCGACCATTCGGGCGTGCCCGGCAGGCCGGACACCTACAGTGTCGAGGTACCGATTTTCGACAGCGTTCGCGAAGCCGTCAGTGCCACAGGTGCTGACGCCAGTTCGGTCTACGTTCCACCACCTTTCGCCGCTGACGCGATAATGGAAGCAGCCGAAGCCGGCATACCCCTTATCGTGACGATCACCGAGGGCATCCCCATCCAGGACATGGTGGTTGCCAGGCGCTACCTGCAGGGAACCGGCAGCCGCCTGATCGGCCCCAACTGCCCCGGAATCACCGTCCCGCATGAAGTCAAGATCGGCATCATGCCCGGTTACATCCACAAGGGTGGCAAGGTCGGCGTGGTCAGCCGCTCTGGCACCCTCACCTACGAAGCCGTCCACCAGCTGACGCTGAATGGCCTGGGCCAGACCACCGCAGTCGGCATCGGCGGCGACCCGGTGAACGGCAGCAACTTCGTGGACATGCTGAAACTGTTCAACGAAGACCCGGCCACCGAAGGCGTGATCCTGATCGGCGAGATTGGTGGTTCGGCGGAAGAAGACGCAGCCCGGTGGATCAAGGAGAACATGACCAAGCCGGTCGCAGCTTTCATCGCTGGCACGACCGCGCCTCCAGGCAAGCGCATGGGCCATGCCGGCGCCATCATTGAAGGCGGCAGCGGCGGAGCGGACGAAAAGATTGCCGCCCTCGAGGCCGCCGGGGCAGTGATTGCACCCACTCCCAGCCAGATGGGTGAGGCAATGCTCGAAGCTTTTGCCCGGAGTGAAAGCAACTGAGCAGCGCACCGGGAAGCCGGCGGGGCCGTTTCGCACCGAGCCCCACCGGTAGCCTGCATCTGGGCAACGCCCGCACCGCCCTTGTGGCCTGGTTGCGGGCGCGCTCAGTTTCGGACACGTTTGTCCTGCGTACCGAAGATCTGGATGGCCCCCGCACCGTGCCCGGGGCCGTGCACGGGAACCTGAGCGAATTGCGCTGGCTGGGCCTTGACTGGGATGAGGGTCCGGATGTGGGCGGCCCCTGTGGCCCTTACGTGCAGTCGGAACGCGGGGATAGGTACCAGAGGGTGCTGGACTTCCTTGAGCTGCAGGGCCTCACGTTCAGGTGCTGGCTCTCCCGCAAGGACCTGCGCGAACTGGCGTCGGCGCCGCATGGAGACATCCCGGCCTACGGTGCGGCAGAACGTCACCTCAACGAGCGGCTGCGTTCAGCGAAGCAAGCAGCTGGCAAGGAGCCCAGCATCCGCCTCAAGGGCCCGGAAACAGCTGCCGGTACAGTTCTTGAGTTCAACGATCTGCTCGCCGGCCGGCGCCAGTTTGAAGTGGCTGGCTCGGTCGGTGACATCGTACTGAAGCGCGCTGACGGTCTGTGGGCGTATCAGCTCGCCGTGGTGGTGGATGACATCGCGATGGGTATCCGGGAAGTGGTGCGTGGCAATGACCTGCTGTCCAGCACGGCCGCGCAGCTGGTGCTCTACAGGGCGCTGGAGGCTCCCCCGCCGGCATTCCTGCACCTCCCCCTGCTGCTTGACCCGGCCGGTGAACGCCTGGCCAAACGCAACGGGGCGCTGACCCTGGCAGAACTGCGCGCTGCCGGCGTGAAGCCGGATCGCGTGACAGGCCTTCTCGCCTACACACTGGGCCTGCTCAGGCACCCAACCCGGATCTCCGCCCCTGAGCTGCTCAACACCCTCCCGCAAAACTGGCTGTCCATCCTGCAGCGCGACAACTTCATCCTTTCCAACCAACACCTGACCTGGCTGGAAGCAAGCTGACAGTGCTAAAGTGGCTCAATGTTCGCTGACCTTCCCGGCAATGAAGCACCGGCCCCGCGTGCGCGGGTCCTGCCGCGTGTGCGTACACCACGCAGCTTCAAGCACCGGCATCAGCGCTGGTGGCGTAGCTGAAGCACAGGGTCGGCTGAACTTTCCCAGCCCGGCCGGGGCCACTGCATGCTTTTCGGTCCGCCAGTAGTATCCCTTAACCAAATTGACTTTTATTGATCTGCACGGAGGCAGTTATGTATTCACAGCCCGACGAACGTGGTCGTTACGGTGATTTTGGTGGCCGTTACGTACCGGAGACGCTGTTGCCGGCCCTGGATGAGCTGAGCAGCATGTACGCGCAGCTGCGCGTCGATGATTCGTTCCAGGAGGAGTATGGCCGCTGGCTGCGTGATTACGTGGGCCGGCCGAGCCTGCTTACCCTTGCAGCGAACCTGAGCGGGGAAATTGGTGGTGCGCGGATCTGGCTCAAGCGTGAGGATCTGAATCACACTGGTGCCCACAAGATCAACAACGCCATCGGCCAGGCGCTGATTGCCCGCCGGCTCGGCAAGAAGCGTGTGATTGCGGAGACCGGGGCGGGCCAGCATGGGGTTGCCACTGCCACGGCGGCTGCGCAGTTCGGCCTTGACTGCGTTGTCTACATGGGCGAGGAGGACGTGCGGCGCCAGGAGCTGAACGTGTTCCGGATGCAGCTGCTCGGGGCTGAGGTGGTGACCGTTACGAGCGGTACCCGCACGCTGAAGGATGCAACGAACGAGGCAATCCGGGACTGGGTGACGAACGTGCGTGATTCCTACTATCTGATCGGCAGTGTGGTGGGGCCGCATCCTTATCCGATGCTGGTCCGGGACCTGCAGAGTGTGATCGGCAGGGAAACCATCGTGCAGCTCGATGCGCTGGGCATCGGACGTCCGGCTGCGGTCATTGCCTGTGTCGGCGGCGGTTCAAATGCCATGGGCATGTTTGCGCCATTCGTGCAGCTGCCTGCCGAGGAACGGCCCCGCCTGATCGGAGTTGAGGCCGGCGGCCAGGGTCTCGGCAGTGGTCGTCATTCCGCCAGCATCTCCACCGGCAAACGGGGTGTTCTCCATGGTGCGCTCATGCACCTGCTCTCGGACGATGACGGTCAGATACTGCCGGCCCACAGCATCTCGGCAGGGCTTGATTACCCCGGCGTGGGCCCGGAGCATTCCCACCTGCATGACAGTGGCATTGCCGAGTACCGCAACGTTACGGACGACATGGCGCTGGATGCCTTCAGTCGGCTGACCCGCGCTGAGGGAATCATTCCGGCACTGGAAAGCTCGCATGCGGTGGCCGCCGGGACAGAGCTTGCCGCTGAACTGCCGGCAACTGCCAACATTGTCATCTGCCTGTCGGGCCGGGGAGACAAGGATGTGGCGGAAGTGAAACGGCTCCTCAGCAGTGGAGGTGCGGCATGACCGGTCTTCAGCGTATTAAGGAGGCATTCGCGGTGGCTGCGCGGCAGAACCGGGCGGCGCTGATGCCTTATCTCACGGGGTCGTATCCCGATCCCCCTACTTTCCTGACTGATGCACGCACCCTGCTGGAGAGTGCGGACCTGCTGGAGGTCGGTCTGCCCTACTCGGACCCCCTCGGTGACGGACCGACCATCCAGGCGTCAAGCCAGGCAGTGCTCAAACAGGGCGTAACCGTAAGAGAGGTGTTCAGTCAGATCCGGGAGCTGGCCGGGCTGGGCAAGCCGATCCTGGTCATGACCTACTACAATCCCATCTACTGTCATGCCGGTGGGGAACGGGGTTTTCTGCAGGCGGTGCATGACTCGGGTGCTTCCGGTGTGATCCTGCCGGACCTGCCACCTGAGGAAGCGGCCTCGCTGCGGGAAGTGGCGGCAGAGCTGGGACTGGCGACCGTGTTCCTGATTGCCCCGACAAGCACTCCCGAACGGCTCAGGAGCGTAACGGCGGCCTGCAGCGGCTTCGTCTATTGCGTGTCTGTCACCGGTGTTACCGGCGCACGCAGCACTGTTTCCACGGAACTGCCGCGCATGCTTGAGCAGGCACGCGAAGCAACTGACCTGCCGCTGGCAGTGGGCTTTGGCGTGTCCGATGCGGCAACTGCCAGACAGGTGGCTAAAATTGCGGATGGGGTTGTGGTTGGTTCAGCACTGATTGCGGCGCAGGCGCGCGGGGAAACGCTCGACCGGCTGGCGCGGGAACTGAAGGGCGGCTGCAGCCGCCAGTGAGGAACTGTCAGTCGCTGTTGACCATAACGTCTGAGCCCAGCTGCTGAAACAGCTCCTGGGACATGAGCAGGTCCGTCTCGGCTGGTGGTTCGTTGCCTACAACGCGAACCATCACCGGGCCCTGCGCGCCGTCCGCCACTGAGGACAGCAGCAGAAGCTCGCCAAGATGCCGGCCTCTCGCCACAACTTCATAGGGCGTGAGATCGCCGGTGGCAGCACCGGTAACCACTCCATCACCGGAAAGCACTTCCAGCTCCACCAGTCCTATGCCGCTGGCAGTCAGGCCGATTGCATCGGCGGCAGCGCGCGACAGGTCAATGATGCGGTTGTCCTTGAAGGGGCCGCGGTCGTTGATCCGGACCGTGACAGTCCGGCCGGTGGCCACAAAGGTGACACGGACGCGGGTATTGAATGGCAGGGTTCGATGCGCGGCGGTCAGTTCAGACGGATTGAAAATCTCGCCATTGGCGGTGTGCCGGCCGGCAAAGCCGGGACCGTACCAGGAAGCGTTGCCCGAAATGCGCTGCTGCGTGCCGGTAGCGGCCTGGGTAGCCGTGGCTGCCGGTTGAGCCTGCGCAGTGGCCGCCACTGCAGCCGTTACTGACGGCAACACGGTCGGGGCCAGTGTGACAGCCGCGGGTGCACAGCCGCCGATCACCAGCAGGAGAGCGAGTGATGGGACCGCGAAAAATCTCTGCATCTGGGAAGTATAGTCCGTGACCCGGCTAAGAATGGTTAGATGCCGGGTGATTCACCGGAAAGTTGCCTGCACGCCGCTGGCTGCTCAAGCCCAGGTACGGCGTGCAAGCTCCTTCTGGCAAAGTACGAATGCTTCGTAGTGATCGATTTCGGCACTGCCGTCAGCGATCGCTTCCTCGCACTTTCCGATTATGCGGCTGAGTTCCTCATTACTGAGATACTGCACGCGTTCGGTGGATTCCGTAGACTGCATCATCATGCTTCTGTCCCGTTCCTCACGTGGATTCCCATTCGCGTAGCCGTTGGGTGTCTAGAATGTAGCAATGCACCTCTTACAGAACTCTCACAGCCTGGATTCGCGATGCTTCAGACCACCGGAAGCGCGTTTGTGACGGACACGCATGCACATCTGGACCGGATTGAAGACATCCATGAGGCAGCTGATTCCTCACTGCGGGCAATCGTCACAATCGGCACCGACCCGGACCGCAATGACCGGGCGCTTGAGATTGCCGGCCGGTACGGCAACGTATACGCAGCGGTAGGCATACATCCGGGGGACGCGACCCTGGTGCGCAGCGACGAGGCCCGCACGCGGGTTGCTCAGCAGGCAACGCAGCCGAAAGTGGTCGGCATCGGTGAAACAGGCTTCGACACTCACTGGGATGACACCACTCTCACTGAGCAGCAGGAGGCTTTCGACTGGCAGGCCTCCCTGGCACGCGAACTGGATCTGCCGCTCATCCTGCACGTGCGGGACAGGCAGGGGACGCGGGGGGCCAGCGCTGCCGCCTGCAGCGCCCTGAAGTCCGCCGGCTGGCCGCGCGGCATACTGCACTGCTTCAACGGCGACACTGAACTGCTTGCAACCGGACTTGAGCTCGGCTGGTACGTCTCCTTTGCCGGCAACGTGACCTATAAGAGTGCGACAGACATACAGGAAGCTGCGCACAGCGCCCCACTGGAACGCGTGCTGGTCGAAACAGACAGCCCGTTCCTGTCGCCGGTTCCCCATCGCGGCAAACCCAACCGGCCGGCACTGGTCCGGCACACCGCGGACTTCATCGCCGGACTCAGAAACATGGACCCCGCGGAACTCGAAGCGCAGCTGGATGACAATGCAGCCCGCGTGTACCGCCTGCCCGGCTGAATCCTGGCTGCAGCGGGTACAGTTGAGTCATGTCTTTCAGGGACGCCGCCTATCACATCACCCTCGAAACCGCCGACCTTTACGTTGAAGCAGTGGGTCCGGAAGATGGCCAGCCGGTCTACTACCTGCACGGCGGACCAGGTTACAACAGCTTCACTTTCAGGGACCTGGCCGGGGACGCGCTTGAGGACTACCTCATGCTTTACGCCGACCAGCGCGGAGGTGGCCGCTCATACGCCGAAGCTCCCTTCGAATTCACAACCCTCGCCGATGACGTCCGCTCCACCCTCAGATCACTCGAGATAGCGCCGGTCACACTGCTGGCGCATGGTTTCGGTGCGGCAGTGGCAGTGGATGTGGCCAGCCGGATGCCTGAGCTGGTGGCGCGGCTGGTACTGGTGAACCCGTGGTTCTCGATGCCGATGCTGGCGCGAACGCTGCAGCGGACTGCTGCCCGTCTCAGCGGCAACGACGCGATGGCCGTGCCTCCGGAAGCGGAACTCGTTGAAGGGGAAGCGGTCGAAGCTGCTGAACTTGCCGACCAGGCTTTCAGCTGGATGCCGGCGAAACGCGTTTTCGATCACCTGCAGTTCCCGAATCCTTCCGCGCGTCTGCAGCTTGAGCACAGTGACTCATCGGCCCTTGCAGGACCGACGGAACCGGTGGACATGCTCGGACCGTGGCAGGTTGACGTACTGGACAAGCTGGGCACAATAAAGGTGCCGACGGTGATCATCGCCGGCCAGGAGGATGCCAGCTGTATGCCCTCCCAGGTTGAGGCGGGACTGACCCGCATGCCCGGTGCAATGTTCAGCATGACCCACGGCGGTCATTACCCCTGGATTGATGATCCGGAAAACTTCCTGTCACTGCTTGAACAATCCCTCAGCCTCGAGGCCTCACAGACGTGATGCATCGTATGGAGGGACGTTATTGCCGGTGCTAGACTCAGCCGATGCTTAAACCTGACCTGCGGGTCCCAGGCATAACTGCGCTTTCACCGGAACTGCTCCGCCAGCAAGGTATCGAGGCGGTAATGGTCGACCTGGATGACACAATTGTGCCGTCAAAGGGCGACAGCATGGAACTGGTTGTGAAGGATTGGTTCGTGGCGCTGCAGCAGGCTGATTTTAAGGTCCTGATTCTCTCGAACGGACAGCGCGACCGCGTGGCCCACTGGGCCAGCGAACTGGGAATCCCCGGCCTGTCCCTCGTGGGCAAACCGTTCCGCTGGGCGTTCCGGCGCGGCCTGAAGCTTCTGGGCAGCGAACCCCGCAAGACGGCAATGGTGGGCGATCAGCTGTTCACTGATGTACTCGGTGCCAACCTGATGGGCGTCTATTCTGTGCTGGTCCAGCCGCTCAGCCCCGGTAAACTACCGCATACACGCATGCTTCGCCTCGTGGAGAGGCGCATTTTAAGGAGTGGCAATGGCGAACCTGTCGATCGGTGACAAGCGGCTCGGGGCGGTGCTGCTCGAGCGCGGTTACGTCACCGACGAGTCTCTGCAGCGGGCAATATCGCGGCATACCGAGACCGGTGGCCGTCTCTCCGACATCCTTGTCGGCCTGGGCGTGATATCCGAACAGCGGATAGCCAGGGCTATCGAGGAGTCAATCGGCATTCCCCTGGTGGTTCTGCCCCGGGTGGACGTGATGGCCGAAGCCATCGCCAAACTGCCGGCCCGCACCGCCTTCGAGCTCAGCTGCGTTCCCTTCTCCATCGAGGGCAACCAGCTCCGGGTCGCTTTTGAGGATCCGCTCGACGCGATGTCCATTGAAGAGGTCGAGGATGCGACCGGCTGCTTCGTCGAGCCGTACAAAGGCCTGCAGAAGGAAATCCAGTGGGCCCTGGCGACGTACTACCCTGAACTCGAACTTGAGGCCCCCCGCGACCTGGAACTGGACATAAGCCAGCGCCTGGGCAACCTCGCGGTTGAACTGGGCTTCGCCTCCGAAGCGCAGATCCAGACTGCGGCAGCCGAGCAGCAGCGCACCGGTGGCCTGCTGGGACGCATCCTGGTCGACCAGCAGGTGCTGAATGAAGAGCAGCTTTCGAGGCTGCTCGCGCACCAGAGCGAACTTGAATATGCCGAGGACATCCAGGAAGCGCCGTTTGACGAGCAGCTCGCGAGCGTACTGCTGCGCCTGGACGCCGTGCAGTTCCATGCCGTCCCCCTGAGTGATGACGGCAACGTCGTAACGATTGCCGTGGCGGATCCGAGGCGCATCCCGGATCTTGAGGCCATCATCCCCCGCCCTGTCAGGTTCGTTGCAGCCAGCGAAAGCCAGGTTCGCGCCCGTATCGAGAACATGTATGCCTCGGAACGCGGCCGGCTCGGTGAGACGCTCATGCTCGACCGGAAACTCCGCCGTGAGCAACTGCGCAAGGCTCTCGAGGAGCAGCAGAAGCTCGGTAACGTGCGGCCGCTGGGCGAAATCCTCGTTGACATGGGCTACGTGACACAGACGGATGTTGACGAGGCACTGAACAAGCAACGCAGCGGCGGAGGCCGCCTTGAGGACACGCTTGTGCAGGCCGGCAAGATCTCGCCGGACATGCTCGCCCGCAGCCTGGCGATGCAGCTGGGCCATGAGTACATCGAGGAAGGCAACGTGCGGGTCGATCCGTACGCGGTTTCCCTCGTTCCCGAACCGACCGCCCGGCGCTACCAGGCAATGCCCATCCGTCTGGAAGGCAACAGCCTGATTGTCGCAATGAAGGATCCGCGCCACGTGTTCGCGCTGGACGACATCCACCTGATCACCGGCAAGGAGGTCATTCCGGCAGTTGCCGCGGAGTCCACCCTGGTGCAGCTGATCAACCGCTTCTACCGCGGTGATGACGATATGGATGAACTCGCCCGGGCCGTGCTTGAGGAAGTCGGCAGCGGTCAGCAGGACCAGGACGATTCCAGCGCGATTGACGACAACGCGCTGGTGAAGGTGGTCAACTCCATCATCCGCGAGTCGGTCCTGAACGACATCTCGGACATTCACGTTGAACCGCGTCCCGATCACCTGCTGGTCCGGGTGCGTAAGGACGGCACGCTGCGCGAGTACATGCGGATGGATCGCAAGACTGCCAGCGCACTCGTGGCCCGTATCAAGATCATGGGCAACCTGGACATCGCCGAACGGCGTCTGCCCCAGGACGGTCGCGTACGCTTCAAGGACCGCACGATGGAAGTGGACCTCCGGCTTTCAACGCTGCCGACCGTATACGGCGAGAAAGCCGTGATGCGCATCCTGAAGAAGGCGTCCAGCATTCCTGAGATTGAGGACCTGGGTTTTGCTGACCACAATTACCAGCGCTTCGTCGATGTGATCCAGAAACCCTACGGCATGTTCCTGATCACCGGCCCGACCGGCTCCGGTAAGTCATTCACGACTTTCTCGATCCTGAAGCGGCTTGCGGTGCCGGAAGTCAACGTCACCACGGTTGAGGATCCGGTGGAATACGAGATCCCCGGAATCAGTCAGACCCAGGTCAATGTGCGCGCCGGTCTCGACTTTGCCCGGGCACTGCGCTCATTCCTGCGTCAGGACCCGGACATCATCATGGTCGGTGAGGTCCGTGACCATGAAACCGCGAAGATTTCAGTGGAAGCCGCGCTTACCGGTCACCTTCTGATTGCCACCCTGCACACCAACGACGCTTCGGGGGCCCTCACCCGACTGGTCGAGATGGGCATCGAACCGTTCAACGTGTCGGCCTCACTCATCGGCGTACTGGCCCAGCGCCTGGTCCGCCGCGTCTGCAAGCACTGCCGGGTGGAATACACCCCGGATCCCGACATTCTCCGTCGCATCGAGCTGAGCGAGGAAGAAATCCAGGGCCGCAAGCTGTACCGCGGTGTGGGCTGCGAGAAGTGCGGCGGCAGTGGCTACAATGGCCGCTACGCGATTCATGAACTGCTGATTGTCGATGACGCTATCGCCAACGCCATCGTTCGCGATGCCTCGTCACTCGAAATCAAGGGCCTGGCAGTAGAAACAGGGATGCGTACGCTTCGCGACGACGGCATCCTGAAGGCATTTGAGGGCATCACCACCCTGGAAGAAGTCCTCGCACGGACAGCAGAATGAACACGGGAAAAGGCAACAGGTTAGGAGAGTCATGGCCGACAACATGAAACAGACCCAGATTCAGGCCGACATCGTCGAGCTGCTCAAGCTTGCGATTGAACGCGGTGCTTCGGACCTCCTGCTCACTGCAGGGCTGCCCCCGATGCTGCGCATCCACGGGGACTGGCGACCCACCGAGTACGACACGCTGCGTCCCAACCTGACGCGGCGCCTGATGTACTCGATGATGGATGAGAAGAAGCAGCGCAATTTCGAGGAATCACTGGACCTGGACTTCAGCTTCAGCCTGTCAGGCCACGGCCGCTTCCGTGTGAACGCGTTCATGCAGCGCGGTGCGGTCGGCGGCGTTCTCAGGCTCATCTCGGAAGAAATCGCTTCCTTCTCAAGCCTGGGTCTGCCCAACTACGTTGCCGATGCCGCCCGCCTTCCGCGTGGCCTGGTCCTCGTCACCGGACCGACGGGGTCGGGAAAGTCCACCACACTGGCGACGATGCTGGACGTGGTGAACCGCGAGAACCACAAGCACATCGTGACAATTGAGGACCCGATCGAATTTTTCCACCCGCATCGCAGCTCCATCGTGAACCAGCGGGAAATCGGTGAGGACACCCGGTCGTTCCCTGCCGCCCTGCGCAGCGTGCTGCGTCAGGCGCCTGACGTGATCCTGGTCGGCGAGATGCGTGACCACGAAACGATCGGTGCTGCCGTGACAGCGGCGGAAACAGGTCACCTGGTGCTGGGAACGCTGCACACCAATTCCGCTCCGGAAGCGGTTGACCGCATCATTGACGTCTTCCCCGAAGTGCAGCAGGCCCAGGTGCGCGTGCAGCTGGCCAACAACCTGCAGGCCATCCTGACCCAGCAGCTTGTGCCACGGGCCGACGGCGAAGGCCGGGTACTCGCCTACGAGTACCTGCTCGCCACTCCGGCCGTCCGCAACCTGATCCGTGAGGGCAAGACACACATGATCCTGACCCAGATGCAGATGGGCGGCACCCAGGGCATGATCACCATGGACGCCTGCCTGGCCGAGCTGCACCTGCAGCGGGTCATAAGTTACGACATGGGCTTCTCCAGGGCAGTCGACGCGAAGGAATTCCAGCGCCTGGTCGAGACCGGCGGCGTCGGCACCAGCCCGCAGGACGGTTCGGGCGACCCGAGTGTCCGCAGTCAGATCCAGGCCCAGCCGCAGGAACGCCCTTCCGCCATGCGCCAGGGTGCGATAACGCCCGGACGCTCTGGACGCGGGACCTGAACGGATATATACTTCCCTGCATGCTTAACGTTCGCCGTCGCCTCAGATTCATCCAGGAACACCATCACCTGTTCCTAGTCGACGGTCCGGGGAGCACCCTGGCCCGACGCTGAGTCCGGCGACAATCTGTCCGCAAATCAACACGCTCCCCCACCTGCAGCCATGCAGCTGGGGGAGTTTTCTATAGCAGGTTTCCGCATCATGCGGGAAAGGAAGAATTCACAGAAATGAGTACCAAGCAGAACCTGTTCAACAAGGTCTTCAGCGAGCACAAGGTCAGGGAGCTGGATTCGGGCCTCACCCAGCTCTACATCGGCACGCACCTCATCCACGAGGTCACCAGTCCCCAGGCATTCGGCATGCTGCGTGACCTTGGCCTCAGGGTGCGCCGGCCCGACCGCACTTTTGCGACCGTGGACCATATCGTCCCCACCCACACCCGCATCGAGCCCTACCAGGATCCGCTGGCACAGGAAATGATCGAAGAGCTGCGCCGCAACTGTGACGAATGGGGAATCCGCTTCTTCGACGTCGGCAGTTCGCAGCAGGGCATCGTGCACATGGTCGGTCCGGAGCAGGGCATCACCCAGCCGGGCACCACCATCGCCTGTGGTGACTCACACACCAGCACCCACGGCGCCTTCGGAGCGATTGCCTTCGGCATCGGCACCAGCCAGGTCCGCGACATCCTGGCAACCCAGACGATGGCCATCAAGCCGCTCAAGGTCCGCCGCATTGAAGTGAACGGCAAGCTGCGCCCGGGCGTCTACGCCAAGGACGTCATCCTGCACATAATCAAGGAACTTGGTGTGAACGGCGGACTCGGCTACGCCTACGAGTATGCCGGCGAGGTGTTTGACAACTTCACCATGGAAGAACGCATGACCGTCTGCAACATGTCAATCGAGGGCGGCGCCCGCTGTGGCTACGTCAATCCGGATGACACCACCTTCGAGTACCTGCAGGGCCGGCCGTATTCCCCGCGTGGCGCTGACTGGGACGCAGCCGTGGAACGCTGGCGCTCCGTGGCGTCCGATCCCGGCTGCCACTATGATGACGTGGTCATCATTGACGCGGCGGACATCGAGCCGACCGTTACCTGGGGCATCAACCCGGGCCAGGCAATCTCCATCAGCGAGAACGTGCCAACCGTGGAAGGCAGCCCTGAGGACGAGCGGGAAAACGTGGAACTGGCACTCAGCCACATGAAGCTCGAGCCGGGTGCACCGATTGCAGGTACCAGGGTTGACGTTGCCTTCCTCGGTTCCTGCACCAACGGTCGCCTCTCGGACTTCATCGAAGCTGCCCGTTACCTCGAGGGCAGGCGCGTGCATCCTTCCGTGACGGCCATTGCCGTCCCCGGCTCCACCCTGGTGAAGGAAGAGTGCGAGAAGCGCGGCATCGACAAGGTATTCATCAGCGCGGGCTTCGAGTGGCGCGCCGCGGGCTGCAGCATGTGCCTGGCCATGAACCCCGACAAGCTGGTCGGTGACCAGCTGTGCGCCAGCAGCTCAAACCGCAACTTCATTGGCCGGCAGGGTTCAATCACCGGCCGGACCGTGCTCATGAGCCCTGTCATGGTGGCCGCAGCAGCCGTGACCGGCACTGTCAGTGACGCCCGTGAAGTGTTCGGTACGACAGAAAGGGTGGTGGCCTGACATGGCACTGGACAGGATCAGATCCGTAAGCGGCACTGGCGTCTACGTGCCCGGTGACGACATAGACACCGACCGCATCATCCCGGCCCGTTACCTGCGCGCCGTCACCTTCGAAGGAATGGGCGAGCATCTGTTCCGGGATGTGCGTCATGACGAGGACGGCAACTTCCACGGTCGCCATCCGATAGATGCCCCCGAGCACAAGGGGGCAACCGTACTCATTTCCGATTCGAACTTCGGCTGCGGCTCAAGCCGGGAGCATGCGCCCCAGGCGATTTACCGCTTCGGCTTCCGGGCCGTGATTGCCGAGAGTTTTGCCGAGATTTTCTTCGGCAACTCCACCACCCTGGGAATGCCCTGCGTGACTCTCAGCGGTGAGGACATTGCCCGGCTCACTGCGGCCATCAGGGCCGACCCGTCACTGGAAATCAACATTGGCCTTGAGGAACTGGTCGTGCGGGCCGGAACACTGGAACTGCCGGCGAGCATTGAAGAAAGCGCCCGCAAGGGCCTGATCGCGGGCCGCTGGGATCCGATTGCGGAACTGATGGAAGGCGATAGCGCCACCAGCGACCGCGAAGGCCGGCTTCCCTATCTCTGATTCAGAAAGTACGTGCCGGACAGGTTCGGCGGAAAGGTACCAACTTCAATGAGCAACAGCAGACGCCTGGCGGTACTGCCGGGAGATTTCATAGGACCGGAAGTCACGTCCGCGGCACTTGAAGTGCTGCGTTCGGTGGCCGCCCGTCACGACATCGGGTTTGAGGAGGAGCACCTGCCGTTCGGCGGTAGCGCCCTCGACAGTCACGGAGTGCCTCTGCCCCCGGAAACCATCGCTGGAGTTGACCGCTCCGACGCCGTCCTGCTCGGGGCAGCCGGCGGACCGGTCGGCGATCATCCCTGGAACCGCCAGCCCCGCGAAAAACGCGTTGAGAGTGGCATCCTCGGTCTGCGCAAGCACCTGGGGGTGTTCGCAAACCTTCGGCCTGTGACTGTGTACAAGGGTCTGGAGCACCTCTCACCGCTGCGCGAAGAGGTTGCCACAGGCACCGACCTGCTCATCATCCGGGAACTGACCGGCGGCATCTACTTCGGCCGGCCAACGGAGATAACCGCGGACCGCGGCCTGTCCAGCATGGTCTACGAACGCCACGAGGTCGAGCGAATTGCCCGGGTCGCCTTCGAGACAGCCCGCGGCAGGGACGGTCGCGTACTGAGCGTCGACAAGGCCAACGTGCTGGACGTGTCGCAGTTCTGGCGCAACGTTGTCGTCGAAATCCACCAGAACGAATATTCCGACGTGCAGCTCGATCACCTCTACATCGACAACGCGGCCATGCAGATTGTCCGCGATCCGCGTGCCTTCGATGTCATCGTGACCGCCAATCTGTTCGGGGACATCCTCTCCGACCTTGCCGCCGTCATACCGGGCTCACTCGGACTGCTGCAGTCCGCCAGCCTTGGCGGCAGCAAGGGACTGTACGAACCGGTCCACGGCAGCGCGCCGGACATTGCCGGCAAGGACATGGCCAACCCGGTTGCAGCCATGCTGAGCGCGGCGATGCTGTTGCGTCACTCCTGGGAGAGCGAGGCAGCTGCCGTCGAGCTTGAACTGGCAGTGCGCACGGCCCTGGGTGCCAATCCGACGCGTGACCTCGGCGGCACTGCCGGTACGCGTGAATTCACCGATCAGGTGCTGCAGAATCTCGGACAGAAGGAGGCTGTGGCCTGATGAGTGAGAACAAGCGCCTCAGTGATGCGATAAAAGACGGAGTGCAGCGCGCTCCCAACCGCGCGATGATGCGGGCAGTCGGTTTCACCGATGAGGACTTCAACAAGCCCATCGTTGCCATTGCCAACGGCCACAGCACCATAACCCCGTGCAACTCAGGGCTGGGCCGGATGGCCGACGCGACAGCCGTGGCCGTGCGGGAAGCTGGCGGCATGCCGCAGACATTCGGCACCATCACGATTTCGGACGGCATCAGCATGGGAACCGAAGGCATGAAACTCAGCCTCATATCCCGTGAAGTGATTGCGGACTCGATTGAGACCGTCTGCCGGGGCCAGTCGATGGACGGACTCGTCGCGGTCGCCGGCTGTGACAAGAACATGCCCGGTGCCCTGATCAGCATCGGCCGGCTCGACATCCCGGCCATTCTCGTTTACGGCGGAACTATCAAGCCCGGCCATCTGGACGGCGAGGACCTGACCATCGTGAGCGTGTTCGAGGCGGTCGGCCAGTACAGCGCCGGCCGTATCCCCATGGAGACCCTGCGGGCCGTGGAAACACACGCCTGCCCGGGTTCCGGTTCGTGCGGTGGCATGTACACGGCCAACACCATGTCGAGCGCCGCTGAGGCACTGGGAATTGCACTGCCCTACTCATCCACCGTGGCCAACCCCGATGAAGAGGC
>CAZPLV010000013.1:20104-23289 GCA_964587295.1 uncultured bacterium | reverse complement strand
CCAGGTGGGCGCCCTTGCCCGAAAGTGCATTCAGGGCAAGTGCCAAGGTGGCGACGAGCGTCTTGCCCTCACCGGTCTTCATCTCGGCAATGCGGCCCATATGCAGGGCGGCGCCACCGATCATCTGGACGTCGTAGTGCCTGAGGCCAAGATTGCGCTGGGCTGACTCGCGGACCATTGCAAAGGCACGCGGCATGAGCTCGTCGAGACTCTTGCCGCCTTCCAGGTGTTCCGTTCGCAGAGCCTGGAATGCTGCCGTCAGGTCCTCAATCCGGGAAGTCTCGTCCTCGAGCGCGTTGACCGGACCGACGACCTCCCGCTGGAGGCGGTTGACTTCGCGGTCGTTGTTGTCGAACATTTTCTGGATGAATCCGAACATCGTCACCTTTCAGTACTGCCAAAAAGCCCTGGGCCGCTTCACACGGGATGTTGCCGGGTGCGGCCGGGCTGATGCCTCAATAACACCTGCGCATGTTAGCACGGTGCCGCCGGGCTCCCCGTGTCATACCCGGCTCAAGTTGCGGCCGGAACCCTGATCTCACTTATGGTGTTGCTCCCGTGGGTCCGGCGGCGCACCACGGCCCATTCCGGAAGGCGTCCTGCGTCCAGGTTCAGGCTGGTCGGATGCTGGAGCAGATAGAGGCCCCCGGCCCGTGCCGGTTCAGAGGCGACTATGCGGTAATAGACCTCTTCCAGAGAGGTCAGCGTGTAGGGAGGGGAGGCAAACACCACTTCAAAACCGGTGTTGCCGGCCGCGAATTTGAGGGCGTCACCCTGCACCACACGCACTCCGAGGTCAAGCTGGCGGGCATTGTCGCGGATTATTCCGGCGGCCCTGGCAGCGAGCTCGACGCAGGTCGCCTGCCAGCCGCGGCTGGCGGCTTCAAGGCCCATGGCTCCTGACCCTGCATACAGGTCCAGGAAGTGGCCACTGCGCAACTGGATGGCGTCGAACACTGCCGCCCTGAGTTTGGCCGGTGTGGGCCGCGTTCCCGACGGCGGTGTTTTCAGCACTCTGCCACGGGCACTGCCGCCGGTAATCCGGGGGCTGCTCATCTGTGAACCTGTTCGCGTGTCTGTCTCATTGCTGGCTGATTATTGCAGGCCTGGGCAAAATGAGGATGGTGGCAGCACACGACAGTGCATCAGGGGAGGCACTCCCTGGAATCGTGTCCCAGGCAGATAATCAGGCTGACATTGAACAGCTAACATTTCCTCATGAACATCATCATTTCCTGGCTGTTGAACGCCGCCGCCCTGTGGCTGACCGCGCTGATCGGCATAGGCATCCGTTTCAATCCCATGACGGTGGGCAGCGTGCTGATCGCCGCGCTCATCCTCGGTCTGGTCAATGCGATCATCCGGCCCGTGATGGTGGTCCTCACGTTGCCGATCAACATACTGACCCTGGGCCTGTTCACACTGGTGATCAACGCCCTCGTGCTCTACATTGTTGCCTGGCTGACGCCGGCGATGGAACTCACGGGATTCTGGGGTGCCTTGTTCGCAGCAATCATCCTGAGTATCATCAGTGCAGTGCTCGCGTGGGCCTTCGGCCGCAACACCTGATGGCCCTCGGGTGCTGAACTGACCCTGGAGGAAAGACCGCCGCTGAGACGATTACAACTCCTGCGGTAACCGGCCAGCCTGCGGGCCTCACCTCGGCCCGTGTGCTGATCCTGAATGCCAGTTACGAACCGCTGCATGTCTGCTCCGTAAGGCGCGCGGTGTCGCTGCTGATGCATGAGCTGGCCGACAGGGTGGAAGACAGCGGCCAGTTCCTGCGCACTCCGAGCAGCCTGTTTCCGGTGCCCAGCGTCATCCGGCTACGCCGTTTCGTGCGGCGCGCCTACCGCGCCAGGGTGGCATTCAACCGGCGAAACGTTTTCCGGCGTGACAGCAGCACCTGCCAGTACTGCGGCGTGAGCGCCGCCGACCTTACCCTCGACCACGTACTGCCCCGCAGCCGCAAGGGCCCTACCAGCTGGGACAATGTGGTCGCCTGCTGCCGCAGCTGCAACGCCCGCAAGCGCGACCGCACGCCGGAAGAGGCGAACATGGTCCTGCTGCGCCAACCCGTTGAGCCGCGCTTCATGTTCTCGACCGCGTATGGTCTTCTGCCGAGTATGGATCCGATCTGGAAGAAATACCTGCCCGGCAGCTGACTCAGGCGCGACTGAGGCCGAACTCAACCAGCCGCTGCACCAGCTGCGCGTAGCCGAGTCCCGCTGCCTGCCACAGGCGCGGGTACATGCTGGTGATGGTGAAGCCTGGCATCGTGTTCACTTCGTTGAGCAGCAGTTCGCCGTCCTGCTTCAGGAAGAAGTCGACCCGGGCCAGGCCGGCCAGATCCAGCTGCCTGAAGGCGTGAACTGCCAGCTGACCCGCCCGCTCCGCGACATCCGCGGACACGTCAGCGGGCACGATGAGCTCAGCCTGGCCTGAAGAGTATTTCGTGTCGTAATCGTAAAAGTCGGAGCTGAAACGTATCTCGCCGACCGGGCTCACTTCGGGCCTGTCGTTGCCCAGCACGCCGATTTCCAGCTCGCGGGCGTTTTCGAGGCCTTCCTCGACTATCACGCGCCTGTCGAAGCTGAAGGCCAGCTCAAGTGCGGCCCGGAGCTGATCGCGGTCAGTTGCCTTGCTGATGCCCACACTGGATCCCAGGTTGGCCGGCTTCACAAAGAGGGGAAAGCCCTGCGCGCCGAGCAGGTCGAGCACGGCGCCCGGGTCCGCGTCCCACTCGGCCCGCACGAGTGCCCTGTAGCCCACCTGCGGCACGCCGCTGGCACCCAGCACTGTTTTCATCATGATTTTGTCCATGGCCACTGCGCTGCCCAGAATGCCGGATCCGACAAACGGAAGCTGCGCCAGCTGGAGCAGTCCCTGGATCGAGCCGTCCTCACCGTTTGGCCCGTGCAGGAGGGGGAAGACCACATCGAAGGCACCGCCGCCACTGAGACTACCCAGTTCCAGCTCACCGCTGCCGGCCGGAGCTCGGCCTGCAGACAGTGCCTTGCGGCTGTTGCGCTCGTCGAGCAGCCGGCCGCTGCGGTCGATGACGATCGGGGTTATCCGCATGCTCTCGCCCACAGCCTCAATGACCGAACGGGCACTGGACAGGGATACCTCGTGTTCCTCTGACTGGCCGCCGCACAGCAGCAGCAGGCGGATGCCCGGCATCA
>CAZPLV010000013.1:0-20004 GCA_964587295.1 uncultured bacterium | reverse complement strand
TCGTGTTCCTCTGACTGGCCGCCGCACAGCAGCAGCAGGCGGATGCCCGGCATCAGTGGACCGCTTCCTCTGTGAGTGGCATGCTCATGATGTGTATGTTACTGCTGTGGTTTGCCCAGGTCAACATGGTCGGTATCAGCCCTGGCCAGCCGGCCGTCATGCAGCCGGACCACCCGGTCGGCATACGCCGCCGCTGCCGGGTCATGGGTCACCATCACGACAGTCCAGCCCTGGGAATCCACCCCGTCGCGGAGCAGCTTCAGCACCTCGCTCCCGGTGGCCGAGTCCAGGTTGCCGGTCGGTTCATCCGCAAGGATCAGCACGGGGTCATTGATCAGCGCCCGTGCAAGGGCGACCCGCTGGCGCTGGCCGCCGGACAGTTCACCGGGACGGTGACTCAGCCGGTCGGAAATGTGCAGGGTATCGGCCAGCTGCGCAAGACGCTCCCCGGCTTCAGCCGTAGCGCCGGCGATCTCGGCTGGCAGCATGATGTTGTCCCGCGCATTCAGACTGGGAATCAGTTCAAAGCTCTGGAATACGAAGCCCAGCTGCTCGCGGCGCAGCCTGGTGAGCTCATCGTCATCAAGTCCTGAGGTGGAGCGGCCGCCGATGCTGATCTCACCGGCATCCGGTACTTCCAGGAGGCCGAGCAGGTGCAGCAGGGTGCTCTTGCCGCTGCCGCTGGCGCCCATCACACTCACGAACTCGCCGGTCTGCACTGTGAGGTCAACGCCATCCAGTGCCCGGATGGTCTCGCTGCCCAGCTGGAACGTCTTTACAAGGTTTGTGGCCGTGACTGCCGGCACCGTCTCAGAATTCATCAATCACTCCTCAGGTTTCAGGGCCCGGACCGGTGCCAGACGCGCGGCCCGCCTGGCCGGGAAGTAAGAGGCCAACAGCCCGACGACGGGTGAAGCCAGCAGGCCCCCCGCAATGAGCCACCACGGGTAACCGGGTCTCAGGTCGAAGCCGGAAAGGGCAGAGGCACCTGCGACCACGACCCCCGACATCATGAAACCGGCCAGGATGCCGAGTACTGCTCCCGTCAGGGTCACTATGATGCCTTCAGCAGTGATCATCCGGGCGACGCCGGCGCGGGTCAGGCCGATCGTGCGCAGCACCGCCAGCTCATGCTGGCGGGTGGACAGGTTCATGCCCAGGGTATTGGCCACTCCCAGCACGGTAATGAACAGGGCCAGCACCAGCAGCAGGTTCGTGGTCGCGAACACCCGCCGCGCCTGCATCAGGATGAACTCCCGGTATTCCCGGTTCAGGGTCACGTCAAGGTGTAGCTCCGGAAATGCGTCCAGCAGGTCCTGGCGAACCTGACTTACATCCGCGTCAGGCGGAACGGTCATGACGAACAGGTCCGGATTGCCGCCGCCGAAATCCTCCATCAGGTCGATTCCGAGCACAACGGCCTCGCCGCCGCTGGTGAAGTCCACGATGACCGCACCGACTTCGAAATCCCGGAAACCCTCGGCAGTCCTCAGCGAGATGCTGTCCCCGACACCCAGACCGAACCGCTGCTGGATGCTGCTCGCAATCAGGGCCCTGCCGTCCTGCAGAGCGGCAAAAGCCTGGTCCATATCGCCCTGCGAGCGGTGAAACTGGAGCCGGCCGAAGCCGTCCCGGGGGTCGAAGCGCTCGGCATCAACAAGGATCAGGGCCACGGTCCGGGCCCGTCCTGCAGGCGGTTCAAAGCGGATTGCGTTGAAGGCAACCCCGGAAACGACATCCAGTTCAGGAACCTCGGCATGGGCCCTGGCCTCGAAATCAGCCGGAAAACTGACCGGGCTGGTGGCGAACATGTCGCCCAGCACGGTCGTCTCCACCCAGTCGGACACCGTGTTGTTGACGCCGGCCACCATTGAGCCCACACCGATGGTGAGCGCCATTCCCACCACGACCATTGCCAGCGCCACGCCGTTGCGGCCCGAATTTCGGCTCGCCATGTCACTGCCCAGCCGTCCGGCAATGCCGAACAGGCGGCGCAGCAGGGAACTCAGCAGTGCGGTCACCGGACCGAGGATGCTCTGGGCGGCCAGGGTAAGGCCGATGAACAGCAGTCCCATGGCCACGGCAGCCATAAGCAGGGCCAGAGTGCCCTGCCAGGGATAGAAGGCAATGGCGGCGGCCACGATCATGAATACCCAGCCGAGTACGGTGAGCAGCGGCGACGGCCGGACTTCACTTATGCGCAAGGCCGACAGTGGCGGGGTGCGCGACGCCTCCCTGGCCGGCAGCCAGCCAGCCAGCAGCGAGACGCCGATGCCGATTGCCGAGGCAAGCACGACCGTACCGACAGGTACCACCATGGTGCGGAACTCGATTTCCAGGACGGCGGCATTGAAGCGGCCGAGCACCTGTGACAGCAGCAGACCCAGCAGCAGGCCGGCCAGGACTCCCAGCAGGCTGATGACCAGAGCCTCCAGCAGTGCAAGGTTACGGACCTGGCTCCGGGTCATGCATATGGTTCGCAGCAGCGCGTACTCCCTGGTGCGTTCCAGCACGCTGGCGGCGAAGGTGTTGAAGGCCAGGAATCCGGCCAGGGCGAGCAGCGTGAAGGCCAGTACCTGCAGGCCCGCGGCGAGTGCATCGACCAGACCCGTCGCAACGTCGCCCACGCCCTGGGGCGGGACTACCGCCAGCGACGGTCCGAGCAGATCCTGCAGCCGCTCCTGGGTCTGGCTGGCAACGGCCCCGTCGACAAGTATGAGCTCCAGTACGCTGGCGCGGCCGGTCAGCCGCAGGACTGACTGCAGGTCGGCAATGTCGACGGCACCGACCCGGCCGAAATTGGTGGAGCCGTAGCCCTCGGAGTCATCAAGCAGGCCGCTGATGGTGAAATCAGCAGGACCGAACTGGGTGGCAAAACTGACGGTGTCGCCGGGATTCAGACCACGGCTGCCGGCAAAGCCCGACGCCATTGCGATTTCCATGGCTGACTCCGCGGGGAGGCGGCCTTCTGCGAGGGGCAAAGGAAGATCCTCACCATGCTGCATGGGGAAACCGGAAAGCTGGAAACCTGAATCGACCACCTGCAGCCGACCGTCCCCCTCAACTTCCAGGTCACGCACTGGCTCGGCCCGGTGGCGCAGCACCGGATAGGCAAGACGCACCCCGGGGTCATCCTCGGCCAGCAGGCGGATGTCGCCGTACTCGAACACGGCTCTGCCATCAACGCCCGGGCTGATCACCAGGCCGGCTTTGCCGCTGGCTGCCTGCAGCAGCTCTGTCAGGTTGGCCCGGACATTCTCGCCCAGGGACAGGGTTGCCAGAACGCTGGCGATGCCGGTGGCAACGCCCAGAATTGTAACGAGGCTGCGCCAGGGGTGCCGGAGCAGATTGCGAAGCGCCAGGCGCAGAATTATCGGCACCCGGGAAGTTTAACTTGACTTCCTCCTGCCGGGCAGCAGCCTGCCGACCTTCGCCGGAAATGCTTCTGACTGGGCAATCACCCAGCCACCAACCTTCAGCGGCGGGGAAGCCGGTATAATGTCCGCGTGACCATCACCGACGAGGCAGTGCTGCCCGGTGCCGATGCAACCGAACCCCTGACATTGCGGCCCGCCTCCATGAAGGATGCTGAGCTCATTCAGGAGCTTTACACAAGGACTCCCGGCTATTTTGACATCATCTCGATACCGCTTCCTGCAATCAGTGAAACCGAGGTCGAACTGAGTCTTGCGCTCAGCGATGAACGCCGTCATGTCGAACTGCTGACAGCGTCACCGGCACTCGCACCTGACTGGGATCTTGTGGATCCGGAAAGCCGGCAGCTGCTGGTCGGACTGCTGGATTACAAGCTGGACTACCCCGGTGAGGGCGACGGTACGGTCAATCTGATCCTGATTCCAGCGCTTCTCCAGGCCCGTGGTTTCGGCCGCAGGGCCGTGGCGATGCTGGAAGACCGGCTGAGAGGCCGCTGCCACCGGCTGCTGGCAGCCATCTATGGCCAGAACAGCCGGGCACGCAAGTTCTGGGTTTCACTCGGGTACCATTTCGCGATTGATGCAAAACCAAACCTTGACTGGTACGCTAAGGAGCTTGCAGTGGATACTGCAGCACATGGCCGGAGGCAATGATTTCAATGACTAGTGTGACAGAACGATGATAAGCGTGACGGAGCTCAGGAACGGCACCAAGGTGAACATGGACGGTGGCCTGTGGGAGTGCCTCGAGTACCAGCACCAGAAGATCGGACGTGGTGGCGCCAAGGTGGTTGCCAAGTTCCGCAACCTGGAGAACGGCAGCATCATCGAACGTAGCTTCAATGCGAGCGAGAAGCTGCAGGACATCTTCATCGATTACCGCACGCTCCAGTACCTGTACAACGATGGTGACACCTACACGTTCATGGATACGGAAACGTATGAGCAGCCGACGCTGAGCGCCGCTCAGATCGGGGACTCCGCGCGCTGGCTGCGCGAGAACATCGAAGTGCAGGTGGATTACTTCCAGAACAAGGCCCTGAAGGTAACGCTGCCGAATATTGTCGAATTAAAAATCGTACAGACCGACCCGGGAGTGAAGGGCGACACCGTTTCCGGTGGTTCGAAGCCGGCCACGCTCGAGTCCGGTGCCGTCATCAACATCCCACTGTTCGTCGAAGAGGGTGAAACGGTGAGGGTCGACACGCGCACGGGTGAGTATCTGGGGCGTGCCTGATGGATACGAGGGAGCTCAAGCGTCTGCTCACTGCCCTTGAGGGTGCTGACGTCAGTGAATTCTCACTGGAGACCAGCGACTACAAGGTCAGCCTCAAGCGCGGCCAGCAACCCGCCGTGACCCACTATGTCACCCAGCAGTCTGCAGCACCGGCCGAGGGGCGTCCGGCAGCCTCGGCTGAACCGGCCGCCGCGAAGCAGTCCGCTGAAAGCGGTGTGGCCGCCGCACTCGACCCGCAGCTGGTCGAAGTCAGCGCACCGATCGTAGGCACGTTCTACGCTGCTCCGGCTCCGGACACGCCTGATTATGTGAAGGTCGGCGACCGCGTCACGCGCGGCACCGTTCTGTGCATTATCGAGGCGATGAAACTGATGAACGAGATCGAAGCCGAATCCGACGGAGTGATCGCTGAGATTCTCGTGAACAACGAAGATCCGGTGGAGTACGGACAGACCCTGTTCCGGATCCGCCCGGCCTGAGGCCATATAAATGTTCCGGAAAATCCTGATAGCGAATCGGGGCGAAATCGCCTTGCGCATCCTGCGGGCGGCCCACGAGCTTGGCATTGAGACCGTCGTTGCCTACTCTGAGGCAGACGAGAGTTCACTGCCCGTACTGTTGGCTGACGAAAGTATCTGTGTCGGGCCCGGTCCTGCTGCCGGCTCCTACCTGAACGTACGCAACATACTGTCCGCCGCCATTGTCACCGGGGCGGAAGCGATCCACCCCGGCTACGGTTTCCTGGCCGAGAATGCCGAGTTTGCCGAGAAGTGCGAGGAGCATAACCTCGTGTTCATCGGGCCGCGTCCGTCCAACATCCGCGACATCGGCGACAAGGCAAGCGCACGCAACCTGGCACGCGAAGCGGGAGTTCCCCTCACGCCGGGCAGCGATGAACTCGGTGACGTTGAGGAAGCCCGCAAGGTTGCCGAGGAGCTCGGTTACCCGGTCATCCTGAAAGCGTCAGCCGGCGGCGGCGGCCGTGGCATGCGGGTCGTCCATTCCGTCGATCAGCTCAGCCGCGCCTTCCAGAATGCCCAGGAAGAAGCCCGCGTCGCGTTCGGCAATCCGGAGCTGTACCTTGAGCGCTACCTGGAAGAGCCCCGTCACGTCGAGATCCAGGTGTTCGGCGACGGCGAGGGCAATGTCGTGCATTTCTTTGACCGTGACTGCTCGATCCAGCGGCGCTACCAGAAAATACTCGAGGAGGCACCGAGCCTGCTCGAGGACTCCCTGCGCGAAAGCATAGCGGCTGCGGCCGTGAAGCTGGCAAAGCACATCAGCTACCGTGGAGCGGGCACCTGTGAGTTCCTGGTGGACGCCAACGGCGAGTTCTACTTCAGCGAGATGAACACCCGCATCCAGGTGGAGCATCCGGTGACTGAAATGATCACCGGCTTCGATCTGGTGCGTGAGCAGTTTCTGGTGGCAGCAGGGCAGGGCCTGTCCATCACCCAACCAGAGATTGTCACCGACGGCCACTCGATTGAGGTCCGCATCAACGCGGAAGACCCGGATTATGATTTCCGGCCGTCAGCGGGCGTGATCACCGATGTGCACTGGCCCGGCGGTCCCGGCGTGCGCGTCGATTCACATGTTTACGCGGGTTACCGGATTCCGCCCACCTACGACAGTCTGGTTGCCAAGATCATCGTGTGGGCGCCGACACGCGAGCAGGCCATCAACCGCATGCAGCGCGCCCTGCGTGAGACTGTCATTGAAGGAGTAAAGACCACAATCCCGTTCCATCAGCGTGTGCTGGACAACGCTTTCTACCGCCGCGGTGACGTATACACGAATTTCATACCCCGGCGAATGCTCGTCTGAGCTGCCGGTGAAAGGCGGAGATCGGTATGGCCAGGCGTAAAGCCAGGGAGTTGGCTTTCAGGACACTTTTCATGGCGGAACGTTCGGACTCTGCAGTGCTGGAGGTCTGGCGGGATGTTCTTGCCGACCTGGATGAAAGCGAACTGGCCGAGGCAAGCGAAGAGGCGTACGGGGATGTCCTGGATGAACCGGGCATCGAGTTCGCAGCCCGTCTTGTGAAGGCCTGGGACGCAAACCAGCAGACGGTGGATGACACGTTGCTCGCTTCACTTGAAGGCTGGACCTTCACTCAGATGAACCAGACGGATCTGAACATTCTCAGGCTCGCTGTGACGGAGCTGCTCTATGAGTCCGGGGTGCCCTTTGAGGTGGCAATCGAAATGGCAGTAAGGCAGGCCAAGAAGTTCGGAGGCGAAGAATCCGGACGGTTCGTTAACGGGGTGCTGGGTAAGGTGGTACGCGCAGAAGGTTTCGAGGAACGGCGTGCAGTCTGAAGCCGTGGCCCTGAGGCTTGCCGGGCGTCCCGTTGCCGATGCGGTTCTCGAGCGGGTCACTGACGGCGTCCGGCAGCTGCCGCGCCCTGTCAGGCTCGTGTTCGTACGGGTCGGAGAAGACCCGGCCAGTGCCAGCTACGTCCGCTCCAAGGAACGTGCTGCACTCAGGACCGGCATCGTGGCCAGCACCATCGTGAAGCCTGAAGGCACCGCCCAGGCGGAGCTTGAGGAATTGCTGCGGGACCTGTCCGCTGACAGTGACGTGGACGGAGTCCTGCTTCAGCTGCCACTGCCGGCAGCACTTGACTCCGCCCGGGCAATTGACTGCATCGCACCGGAGAAAGACGTCGACGGCTTGCATCCGGTCAACGTCGGGCGCCTGTGGAACGGCGATCCGGGTCTGTTTCCATGCACCGCCCTCGGTCTGCCTGAACTACTCGATCATTACGGCATAGAGATTGCCGGCCGGGAAGTCACGATTGTCGGACGCTCCCAGCTGGTGGGCAAGCCCGCGGCGGCACTGTTTCTCCGCCGCAATGCGACAGTCACCGTGGCGCACTCGCGAACCGCGGACCTGGCAGCGGTCACCCGGCGTGCCGACATCGTGGTTGCTGCAGTCGGGGTACCGGGACTCATCAAGCCTGGCATGATCAGGCCGGGCGCAGCCGTACTCGATGTGGGTCTCACGCGTGTCGACGGCCGCATTCATGGCGATGTGGATCCGGGGGTTGCCGGAGTGGCCGGCGCCCTGACACCCATGCCCGGCGGCACGGGACTCATGACGGTGGCGATGCTTCTGGTCAACACGTTGCTGGCTGCGCAGCGGCGTATTGCAGCTGATGCTTGACCTGCTGCTGAACACACCGCTGGTTGCCGCCTTTGGGGCAACCCTGCTGGCACAGGCCCTGAAGGTGCTGCTGGTGCTGGCCACGGAACGGCGCCTGGCGCTGGATCGTCTGCTTGAAACGGGCGGTATGCCCTCATCACACTCCGCGGCCGTGGCGGCCGTGGCGACCGTACTGGGTATCCAGCACGGTCTTGGCAGCCCGTATTTTGCGCTGGCCGCGGTCTTCGGCTCGGTGGTGATTTACGACGCGACCGGAATCCGCCGGGCTGCCGGCAAGCAGGCTGAGCTGATCAACGACCTGGTCAACCAGCTCAATCACCTCTTTGACGACGGCTTCCGGCCTCTTGCACTCAAGACTCTGCTGGGACACACGTACCCGCAGGTGCTGGTGGGCTCGCTGCTGGGTATCCTGACCGGCATCATGTTTGCCCTCTGATCACCGGCTGCTCCGCCATATCCGGCTCAATCCGCTGAGGAGCGGGCTTCGGGCTGGCGACGGCAACGGCTGCGGTGTACACCTGTTCACAGCCGGCAGCAAGAAGCTCACGGCGGCAGGCCATGACCGTATTCCCGGTCGTAAGCACATCATCGACGATCAATACCCTGGCCGGCAGCACCTTTGGTGCCGCCTGAGAGAGGTTGAATGCCCTGGAGCTGTTGCCGTGGCGCTGCATCGTGCCCAGGCTGGCCTGCTGCTTCGTCGCGCGATGGCGCACCAGCAGTTGCAGGAAGGGGATACCCAGGACGTCGGCACAGCTGCGGGCCAGCAGCTCCGCCTGGTTGTAGCCGCGTTCGGATTGTCGGCCGGGGTGCAGCGGAACAGCCGTGACGGCTGAGGGACGCCAGCCGCGCCGCTTCACCTGACGGGCAAGTTCGGAACCCAGAGGCCGTGCCAGGCGGGTATAGCCGCGGTATTTGAGTGAGCGGACAACAGCGGCGAGCGGGCCATCAAAGCGTCCCAGTGCCGTCAGCCCTGGCTGAATGACCTGCTCGAACAGGTGCGGAAGGCATGCGCCGCAGACACCGGCCGGGCCGGCAGTGCGCAGCCCGCAGGCGGGGCAGCCGGTCAGTGAACTGAAGAGTCTGAACATGAGGACAGGGTAGATGTCCGGGAAAGCCAGCATGAGCGTCAGCCGGGTTGTTGCCGTCATTTCAGCGGCAATTGCCAAGTTACTGCACTCGCAGCAGCGGAAATCCTGTAATGCCGGGGATGTATGTTCAGTGCCGGCGGCTGACCAGCGACCGGAGCAGGCTGATCACGCGTTGCGCCGCGTCCTGTCCCGGCAGTCCGGCGAATACTTCTGAGAGGGTCTGCAGGCTGCCGTGCGCCAGTCCTTCCGCGACGGTCTGGGCATACTGAATCGAACCGGTGGAGGTGATTGCCGCAAGCAGCCAGTTCACATCAGCTGAAGTCCGCTGGTCGGCAGGTTTCCCCAGGCGCTCCCTGGCCTCCGCCACAGTGTCTGCAGCTGCACTGGCAAAGAAGTGCGCCAGAATGAGTGTGCGTTTGGCTTCTGTGAGATCGCCGGCTATTTCCTTGCCGTAACCGCCCTGGCTCTCGTCACTGGCGGTCAGATTGAGTACGTCGTCGCGAATCTGGAACGCAGCGCCCAGATCAAGTCCGGACGTGGTGAATACGCCAGCCGGTTCGAGACCCAGTACCAGGGCCCCAAGCCTGAGCGGGGTAGCCACCGTGTAGCGCGCCGTCTTGAGGCGGACCATCTCGAGGTATTCGTCCTCGCTGACATCAAGCCGTCCCTGCGTCACCCAGGCAAGATCAAGATGCTGCCCTTCGGCAGTCCTGGCTATGGTGTCCAAAAACTCCGCCACCACGGTGGGAGCCGGCTCGCTCTGAAGCAGCCGCTGCCACATGTGGACGTGCAGGCCGTCGCCGACGTTCAGGGCCACAGGCATGCCCACCTGCCTGTGCAGGGCAGGCTGGCCACGCCGGAGGAGCGAGTCGTCCTCAATGTCATCGTGAATCAGCACCCAGGACTGGAACAGCTCCAGGGTTGCCGCAGGAATCAGACCGTCAGCGACGGTCCCGCCGTGCGCCATGGTTGAGAGCAGCGTCAGCAACCCGCGGACGAGTTTGCCGCCGCGCCTGGGATAGTCCCCCAGCAGGGTCCGGTAGCGTGTCAGTTCCGGATTGCCGGACGCGGGTGCATTGTCGAGGCCCTGCAGCATGGCTGCCTGCAGGGCCTCGACAAGGGAATGCTCCCGGGTTTCCGTCAGGGGGTTCATGTGCGGAATATCATCGTGATGACCCACAGCGCTACCAGGATGCCGCCGATGATGATCAGCAGATAGGGGAAGGAAACGGCATAGGCTGCCCGCACAAGTTTGCGGGTGTCCTTGCCGTCAAGCTTTCTGCCGTTCCTTCCCATTCCCCGACTCCTTTAAGACCTGCGGCGCTTCGGATCGAATGCGTCGCGCAGACCATCGCCCACGAGGTTCCAGCACAGGATGGCAATCACGATCGGGATGCCCGGCAGCAACAGCCACGGTGCAAACTGGATCGCAATGCCCCGGCTGGTGGCGTCCCGCAGGAGCATGCCCCAGCTTGCCGTGTCGGTTTCACTGGGACCCAGGCCTATGAATGAAAGGCCCGTTTCCACAAGTATGAAACCCGGAATTGCGAGAGTCAGGTTGACAATCACGTACGACGCGGTGGCCGGCAACAGGTGTTTGAACAGTATTCGCAGCTCGCTGAGGCCCAGTGCCTTGGCGGCAGAAGCGTAATCAGCTTCGCGCAGTGAGAGGATCAGCCCGCGGATTACACGGGCAAGCCCACCCCAGCCTATGAAGCCCAGCACGATCACAGTAAGCAGGAATATCTCGCCTGAGTTCATCTGCAGGCCGAAAGCCTGCGCCAGCGGGTTGCGTGGATCGCGCAGCAGTGACAGCAGGATTATGAGCAGGAACAGATCCGGTATCGCGGCAATTATCTCGATGAACCGCATTATCAAATCGTCCACCCAGCCACCGTAGAAGCCGGCCAGTCCACCGAAGAACAGTCCGAAGAACAGCGCCACCCAGACCGCCAGGATGCCGATGGTCAGAGACAGCTGTCCCCCGTAAAGTATTCGCGAGAACACGTCCTTGCCAAGGTTGTTTGTGCCCAGCAGGAATATTCGTGCCGGTTCCTCCACCCCGAAGAGGTGCAGGTCACTCTCCCAGATGCCCAGGATCGAGTACGTGGCCTGGGGCCTGCGCACGAACCACTGGATCGGGTAAGCACCGGCTTCCGTATCCTCAACCCAGACGCGCTGCCGGGTCACCGGATCGCGTTCCTCAGTCATGAGATAGATGTAAGGAGCGGTCAGGCGGCCTGTTTCCGCGTCACGCCAGTGGATCTGGGCCGGTGGCTGGAATGCCGCACTTGGGCTCCGGCGGTATTCGTTGACGCCGTAGGGGGCGAGGAAACCGGCGAACATGGTGATGATGTACATGATGATGAGTACACCGCCGCCGATGAGTGCTGCCTTGTGGCCGCTGAACTGCTCCCAGACGACCCGGCCCTGTGACTTGCCTTCACGCGCTGGTCCGGGCTCGATTATCAGGTCCTGATCACCCGGTTGCTGGGTTCTTGTAAGATCCGCCATCAGCTGTACCGGATTCTCGGGTCAACAACCGCCAGCAACAGGTCTGACAACAGGTTGCCGATGATGAGCAGAAGCGTGGAGATAACCAGCAATCCCAGATAGACGTATACGTCGCGGGTGTTGATGGCGTTAAGGAACTCAGGGGTGATACCGGGCCAGGAGACAACAATCTCCACAAGTCCGGCTCCGCCCACAAGGGAAGGCAGCAGACCGCCGATGCCGGCCACGAATGGGATCAGCGCTGGCCTGAGCGCATGCTTGTAGGTGATGGAGCGTTCGCCCAGACCCTTGGCACGGGCGGTGCGGATGAAGTCGCTGCCCATGTATTCAAGCATCTGACCGCGCAGCACCCTGGTGAAGCCGGCGATGCCGCCGGTGGCGATGACGAAGCCGGGCATCAGCATGTGCCAGACAACGTCCCAGAATTTCTGCCAGGGAGTCATGTTCGGATAGCCGCTGCTTGTCATCTGTGCCACAGGCAACAGCAACTGGTTGTAGTCGAACAGTTCCCTGGTCCACGTTCGGACCGTGAATATCAACAGGATAAATAGAAGCGCAAGGAAGAAGTTGGGGATTGCCAGGGCAATGTAGGACAGGAAACTGATGACCTGGTCCCCCAGTGAATACTGCCTTACCGCAGAAAATACACCCAACGGAATCGCCAGTACATACAGCAGGACCGTTGAGTAGATGACCAGGATCATCGAGCGCTGGATCGGTCCGGCGATTACCTGCCAGACGGGCCGGTTGCTCGAGAAGGATTCACCGAGATCGCCCTGGGCGATGTTGGTGATCCAGCGGACGAACTGCACCGGAATCGGCTGGTCAAGCCCGAAACGCGAACGCAGGCGTTCAATCGTTTCCGGACGGACGTTCGGATCAAGCTCACGCACCGTGACGTAGTCACCCGGTGAGAGCTGGGAAATCATGAAGGCCAGGAACATGGCACCGATAAAAGTTGGTATCAGGTGCAGGAAGCGACGTAGGATGAAAGGACCCAAGACAGAAACCTCGGTGCGTCACACACTCTGATGGCTCCCCGTCTGACGGGTGAGGCACGGAGTCACTGGTGAGGCAGGTGGCAGGGGTGAAGGCCAAGCCTCCACCCCTGAAAACTCAAGAGTTGATTCTTACTGGAAGAAGGTCAGTGAGATCGAACGGATGCCGACAGCGTCACTGGCTACTTCCAGCGGGAAGTTGCCCTGGACGTTGCTGATCCAGCTGGCATGTGCGGTCGGGCTGACGGTGTAGATGATCGGTGCAAGGGTGTTCTCAACAGCCTGCAGCTCATTGGCAATTTCAAGAGCGGCTTCGGTGTCGAGTTCCTGGCGGCCCTGGTAGTACAGGCGGCTCATCTGCAGTTCCTGCGGAGTCACGAAGGTTTCGGACTGGTTGAACATGTGCAGGTTCGTGCCGTGCGGAACTACGTTGCTGCCGAAGGGCCAGTCACGGTTACCACCGGTGAGGCCGATCAGGATTGCGTCGAAGTCACGGTCGTCGCCGACGGTGGTCAGCTGACCGACCATCAGGTTGAAGTCGAGCGCAAGCACCTCAACGTTCACACCGACGTCACGGGCTGCGTCAGCGAAGATCTGGACAATCTGCTCGCGCTGGACGTTACCGGCGTTAGTGGTGACGGTGAAGGCGAGTTCGTCGCCGTCTGCGTCGACCAGGATGCCGTTGGCGTTGCGCTGGACGTAGCCGATGCCTGCGAGCAGCTCAAGGGCGCGCTCGGGATCGTATTCGTAGCGCGGTGCGTCGTTGTTCACCCAGAAGTCGTACACCTGGTAGACCGAGTTGTACATCGGCTCGGCAGCGCCCTGGTAAACGAGGTCGACCATTGCGGCGCGGTCAGTGAGGTGGCTCATGGCGCGGCGGAAGTCGGCGTTGCGGAAGAGGGTTTCCTTCTTGGGATCGCTGGCCTTGTTCCAGTTGAAAACGATGAACTGGCTGCTGGCGACCGGGCTGATGTTCTCGACAATTTCTGCGTCCAGCTCACCGTTGTTGATGGCATTGGCGATCAGGCCGATGTCATCGAGGTTGCGGGGGCTGAAGGTGTCAAGTTCACCTGCGAGGTAGAGGTTCAGGGCAGCGTCGGAGTCAGTCACGAAGGTGAAGCTGATCGCGTCGAGGTAAGGAAGGGCATTGCCGTCCTGGTCGACATTCCACTCGCCGTAGAACGGGTTGCGCTCCATGACGAGGCGCTCGCCGGGCTGGTACAGGCTCGGGACGAACGGTCCTGCGCCGACCAGGGTGCTCACGTCAACGTTGTTGCCCCACAGCGCGGCTACGGCATCGCCGCCGCCGGAACGGTAGGTTTCGCCGTGGATGTGGTCGGGCATGGGGGAGATGGCAGCGACAGGCAGGGCCTGGCGGTCAGGGGCCGGGAAGTTGAGGACCAGGTTGTGGTCGTCAATCAGATCAACCGTGATCGGCTGACCGTCGATGAACCAGCTGTCGTAGCCGTTGGAGCCGGTGTCGGGGTCGGTTTCAATAACGTAGGTGGCGTAGTAGTCGTTGGCATCGAGGGTCTCGCCGTCGCTCCATTTCATGCCCTGGCGGACAGTGATGGAGACTGTGAGACCGTCGTCGGAAACTTCGAACGACTCGGCGGCGTAAGGCAGCCACTCGTCTGAATCCGGACCACGGGTAATCAGCTGGGCCTGGTCGAACCAGTGGCCAGTGAAGTTGGTTGAGGTGTCAGTGGTGGCCGGGTTGAAAGTACCGATGTCACTGATGTCGTAGATGCGATAGGTGCCACCGTACTGGGCCTGGCCGGGCTCTGCCGTGGTCCAGCCAGCGGGCCAGACAAACGGGTTCGCCTGGGCCATCGCCATGGACAGCACACCAGCGGTTGCAAGGGCAAGCAGGGTCTTCTTCATTCTACCTCCGTTGAATTGACCGGGCTACATGGGGATCTTTCGCCCGGCAGTCCGACGCAATGGTCGGGTCCGGTTACGTCCGAATTGTGCACCCCGGTAGGAATTCCCGTTGATGCTACCAGACGGACTGAAACCGCACAAGTGGACTGCCCTGATTGACTTTCCACTGCTCAGAATCTATCACTGCTTCGCGATGAGGTCAAACCCTCAGCTGACGTCAGGCATGCCGATTAACGCGGGCTTAAGTCGACATGAATCCGGCAGGCTTCATGGGCGTTTGGCTATATTGGTGCTGGCAAATATTCGCCGGCCGAGAAGAATTTGTGAGGCGGCAAAGAAAATGCCCCGGACCATTCAGGTTCCGGGGCATACCGTGTCAGTTGCCGGGCTTCAAGCCCGTGAGGGGGTTCCGCTCAGCGGGGAACGACCTGGAGTGCCAGGGCAAGCAGGCCCCAGATGATCGCCAGGTAGGTGGTGGTGCGGCGAAGTCCGCCGGAAGTGCCGCCCGAGCTGCCGAAATCCATGCCGCCGCCACCGCCGCCACCGCCGTCAAGGCCACCGAGGCCGGACTGCTTGGGCTCCTGCAGAAGGATTACGAAAGTCATGATGACTGAAACAAGGATGAATGGAATCAGAACTAGCCAGAACATAATTCGGTTTGAGCCTCCGTCGTGGGCGTCACGCCCCTGGTGCCTGACCAGGTCAGGAAAAATCGGCGGGAATCTGTTTGGTGCCGGGAGCGGGACTCGAACCCGCACGGGTCGCCCCGGTAGATTTTGAGTCTACTGCGTCTACCATTCCGCCATCCCGGCGCTTGTGCCGCGCCAAAGGGCCACTTTAGCAGCTGCTGGCGGTAACGGTCAACCGGTTCTGCCACGCTGACGGGATGCTACTATTGCCGTGACAGGGGCGCTGTGGGCCAGTGAGACCGATACCTGCTTCCCCTCCGTTATTCCGTGATTTCGTGAGGACTTCCGATGTTTCTAAATTCAACGCGCGCCATGGACCCCGGGTCCCTGGACGATAAGCCCCGTGAGGAGTGCGGTGTCGTAGCGATGCGGGCGGCACAGCCTGCTGACGTTGCCGGCCTGGTCGAACTGGGCCTGTTCTCGCTGCAGCACCGCGGCCAGGAATCGTGCGGCATCTGCGTCGCCGGCGGGCGTGAGGTGCGCATCGAGAAGGATATGGGTCTCGTCAGTGAAGTGTTCACGAAGGAACGCACCGACAGGCTCCGCTTCGCAGAGGCGCAGCTTGGTGTCGGTCACACCCGCTATTCGACCACCGGCTCCAGCCTCCGCTTCAATGCACAGCCGCTGACGGTGCGCTCCAGCAAGGGAATCCTTGCACTGGCCCACAACGGCAACTTCACGAACGCACTGCAGTTGCGCGCCGGGATGCTGGAGGACGGGGCCGTCTTCCAGACAACCAACGACAGCGAAGTGATGCTGAACCTGATCGCCCGTTACAGCAAGCTGGATCTGGCTGACGCCACCGCGCAGGTCATGACCGAGATGGAGGGCGGCTTTGCCGTTGTCCTCATGGACCAGGAACGCATCATCGGTCTGCGCGATGCCAACGGGGTCAGGCCACTGCAGATAGGCCGTTTTCCGGACGGCGGCTGGGTGTTTGCCTCGGAACAGGCTGCCTTCAGCATGATGGGCGCCGGTTATGTCCGAGATGTCAGGCCCGGTGAGATGGTGGTCGCCGGTCCTGACGGTGAGCTTCACTCCCGGCAGGTGCTCCGGGCCAGCCCCACCCCTTGCGCTTTTGAATGGATTTACTTTGCCCGCACCGACGGTGCAATCGATGGCGTTGACATCTATGAAAGCCGGCTCAGGATGGGCGAGATTCTTGCTGCGGAAGCGCCGGTCGAAGCGGACGCTGTCATCGGTGTGCCGGACTCCGGCCTGGCTGCCGCTCTGGGTTACGCCCGCGCCTCGGGGATCCCCTTTGAAATGGGCTTTCACAAATCCTCGTACACCGGACGCAGTTTCATCAGTCCGGGCCAGGATCAGCGCGAGCTCAAGGTAAGGCTGAAGCTGAGACCCACGGGTGCAGTCAAAGGCAAACGCGTTGTGCTGGTTGACGACTCGGTGGTCCGGGGTACAACCTCCGGCCGGATTGTAAGGCTGCTCAGGGAAGCCGGGGCGGCAGAAGTGCACTTCAGGGTGTCCAGTCCGCCGATCCGCTATCCGTGCTTTTACGGAATCGACACGGCTGCGCGGCGCGAGCTGGCCGCAGCTGTCATGACCGTTGAGGAAATCCGGGAACGCATCCGGGCGGACTCACTGCATTACCTCAGCGAAGAGGGACTGAGCCGGGCGATCGGTATCGGTACAACCTGCATGGCCTGCTTCAACGGCAATTATGCAGCCGGACTGCCTGCCGGTGACGAGGTGCGTGAAGCACTTGAACTGAGCACGCCCGGAGTCCGCTATCCGCTGAAAACCTTCTGAATCAGCTGCGCGTACGGCTGAGTACGAGCCTCATGAACCGGAGCAGGCGCGGGAAACGGTGCCAGCGCTTCCGGTCCAGTCCGACGCGCCACAGCCATTCGACGCCAAGACGCCTCGTCCACTCCGGCGTACGCTGTACTTCGCCTGCCAGTACGTCGAGTGTGCCGCCCACACCAATGGCCAGGCGGATATTCATCTCCTGCAGGTGGTTTGCGAGGAACAGCTCCTGGCCCTCACCCAGGCCGGCAAGCAGCAGGTGGGCGCCGGATGCGGCGACTTCAGCAGCAACCGCACCAGCCTCAGTGGCGCGGTCGAAATAGCCGTGGCGGTAGCCGGCCACCTGAACTCCGTACGTCCGGGCGGCGGCCGTTGCGGCGCGTTCAGCGACGCCGGGTCTGGCTCCGAGAAAATAGACGCGCAGGTCCTTGCCGCCCTTCTCAAGCAGCAGCGTGCTCAGCTCAACTCCGGGCACCCGGCCGGGCAGGGCAGCGCCGCTGCGCCTTGCGGCCCACAGCACTCCGACCCCGTCGGCAACGGTGAGCTGTGCCTGCTTGAGAGCGGCCTCGAGCGCCCGGTCCTTTGCGGCCTGCACGATTATCTCGGGATTGAGAGTGACAAGCAGTGCCGCTGGTTCGTCAGCCCGGCAGCGGGCGTAGGCCCAGTCGGCCGCCTGCTCAAGACTCAGGGCGGCGACCCGGTAGCCAAGCACTTCATGATGTACTTCAGGATTCATGTTCAGCCGACGGTGGTGAAACGCTGCAGGTGCCCACCCTCGCTGAGCGAGATGGTGGCGGTGCGTTCCGGCACGGCAGCGGACACGCCGATGCGGCCGGCCAGCCCGATGTCGTCAGCATGGTCGAGCCGCCTCAGGTAACGGCCCGCGGTTGAATTCCACAGTGCCTCGACCGGATCGGGGAAGGAGCGCAGGAGACTTTCCGACAGTGCCACCGCGCCGCTTACTTCGGCTTCCGGCAGCTGCCTTCTCAGCTGTGAAGCCAGGTAGGCAACCGTAATGGCGTCATCCAGGTCTTCCTGACCGCGGAAACCGGCAGCAACCAGCTGAATGGAGTCTGTGGCCAGCTCCAGTGCCCGCGTCACTGCGGCAGTGGCATTGTGAAAGGACGCCAGCAGAATATGCTGCGCACCGGCGTTGAACTCAACCGCCTGCGGAGCATTCTCCGACACCAGGGCGGCATGTTTGCCAGCCAGTTCGATCTGCTGCAGTGCAACAGGAGAGTTGCTGTGATTGAATCCCTCAGGCACCATGCCGGCCCGTTCACCCAGCAGCAGCAGGCCCAGTTCGGAACCGGCCCGGCGTGCTGTCCGCAACGAGGGCGTGAAGTCCAGGGAAGCGAGCCCCCGGTCAAAAGCCAGCGGTGCTGCCGTGCAGCTGCGCAGTGTATCCACCACTACAACAACGTCTGAAGCCGCCTGTCTCGGCAGCAGTTCAACGTGAATTCGCATAAGACATCCGTATCAAGGCAATTATCGCAGGCGAACAGGCCATTGCTGGCGTCTTGTCCGGGCCGGGCCGGGAGCGGCACCGGCGTCCCACGCAGCAATAGTAGCACAGCCCCTGCGCGACGAAGGCCCGGGCGGGCCGCTGGTAAGCTCGGCTGTGCCTGTGCTGACGAAACGCTTCATGGACGCTTACGCATTCGGTGAGCTGGACGAATTCTTCGACTGTCCGCGGCCCCCGCAAACAATCCGGCCCTCCGAAGCATTCAGCAGGCCCAGGGCGGAACTGGCGGCTGCACTGGCTGCCGAGGCTGGTCGACTCGGTGCACATTCCCGGGTGATTGCGGCTGCTGGCAGGCTTGCGGACGAAAGGTCCGCCGCAGTGGTCACCGGTCAGCAGGCTGGGCTGCTCCTGGGACCGAACTTTACTCTTTCAAAATTGTTCACGGCGAGGCACATTGCCGCGCGGATTGACACTGACGAGGCTCCGGTGGTGCCGGTGTTCTGGCTGGCAAGCCAGGATCACGACACTGCCGAGATTGATCATGCCTGGCTGCTTGATCTGGATGAGCGACTGCACCGCATGAAGCTGGAGCTGCCTTCGGATGTTCCGACCGGCCTGATTCCCTGGCAGAACGCCTGGCTCACGGATCTGCTCGGCCAGCTTCGCAGTGGCAACTGGCAGGCAGAGTTCCTGGAGGGGATTGAACAGCAGCTCGGTGAGGCAGCGGCAGTCTCTGAAAGCTGGGCAGACTTCTTTGCCGCGCTGTTTTACCGTGTCCTCGGGCCGGATGCGCCTCTGGTGCTGGACCCGACGCGACCGGGTCTGGCTCCGCTGTTCAGCAGCGTGCTGGCACGTGAGATCGAGGATCCGCAGGCAAGTGTGGAGGCTATCAATTCCGCCGGCGCACGGCTGAGCCGGCTCGGGCACAGCCCGCAGCTGGGCCGTGGCCACCTTTCAACGAACCTGTTCATCAGCACTACGCAGGACGGACTGCCGCGACGCAGGCTGCTTCGCTTTGACGCCGGTACGTTCTCCGCAGGCGAGGAGCGGTTCAGCCGCGCGGATCTGCTGGCGATGCTGGACAGTGAACCCGGTCGCATCACGCCCGCAGCAGGCCTCAGACCTGTCGTGCAGGACGCGGTTGTGCCTACCAGCGCGTTTGTGGTCGGTCCCGGTGAACTTCGCTACCTGGCGCAGACGCGCGACGTTTACCGGCATCACGGCGTGACACAACCCACCATCTGGCCCCGGGCTGAAGTCACCCTGCTCGAGCCGCCGGCTGTCCGTATCCTCAGCAAGCTGGGCGTGAGTGCGGCAGACTATCAGGCCGATCCCGAAAGTATCGAACGGCAGCTGCTGCTGGAGCAGAGCGGTGCTGCCCGGGAGTTCAGTGCGGGTCTGCACAGCCTGCGCCAGGCACAGGCTGAACTGAAAGCCGCCCTGCTGAAGATCGACCCGACCCTGTCGGGCGCGGTTGACCGGCACGCCCAGCGGGTTGCGCACAGCCTCGGCACGCTGGAGCAGAAAACCGCAGCTGCCACCCGGCGGCGCGAGTCGGTGCTGGACGGGCAGTTCGAACGGCTGCGCGCCCAGCTGCTGCCGGCGGGCGGCCTGCAGGAACGGGTGCTGTCACCGGTCAGTTTCTTCCTGAAATTCGGAAGCGGGCCGGTCTTGCGCCGGTTTGCTGAAATCGGCGAGAGCGGCCCGCATCTGCTCGAGCTGTAACAGTCAGGTTCAGCGAACCTGGTAGTTGGGGGCTT
>CAZPLV010000012.1:7210-23464 GCA_964587295.1 uncultured bacterium | reverse complement strand
TAAGTGGGCCACCGGGGCGTGCTCTTCAGAACTCCAGTCACTCCAGGAGCCGACGTACAGCCGCGGCAGCTCGAAGCCCGCTTCGGCAATGGCCAGCAGATTGACTGTGGCGGATACTCCTGAACCGCAGTAGCCAACCACCTGCTCTGCCCGCGGCACGTCGGCATAAAGTTCCCGCAGTTCGTCAACCGGCCGCATGCGGCCGTCCTTCAGTGCCAGCTGAAAATGGCGGCTGACCGCCCCCGGAATATGACCGGCCCGCGGGTCCATGGTCTCATTCTCTCCGCGGAAGCGGTCCGGGGCGCGTGCGTCAAGCAGCAGGGTGCCTTCACGGCCGCGCAGCTGCTCAACGTCACTCCGGTCTGCAATCATGTGCTCCTGTGGCCTGGCTTCGAACTCCTGGGGCTCTGGCATGGACGCTTCCTGCGTCTGCGGCAGCCCTGCTGCCTGCCAGGCACTGAAGCCGCCGTCAAGAACCTGCACGCTGGTGAAGCCCAGATAGTTGAGCATCCACCAGACGCGGCCGGCGTACATCATCTCTCCACTGTCATATACGACGACCCGGCTGCCCGGGCCGATACCTGCGGCACCGAACGTACGGGTCATCTCATGGATCCCGGGCAGCGGATGCCGCCCGCCCTGACCGGCTGGGCCCGAGAGATCCTCCTTGAGGTCAAGGTGGACGGCGCCGGGAATATGACCGGCGTGCCACGCGACCTTGCCTGCGCTCTCGTCCGTCAGCTGAAATCTGGCGTCCACGAGCCGCAGTGAAGGGTCACCCAGCAGTCCCTGCAGTTCTTCAGGGCTCAGCAGGTTGCTCACGCCAGTCAGTTTAGCAGACGTCCGTGACCGGCCGACAAGTACAATGACGTTCATGAGGCAGGTAGACAGTCCCAGAAACTCGGAGATCAAGGCACTTCTGAAACTCAGGGAGCGCCGCGCGCGTGACCGGGAGGGGCTGTTCCTAATTGAGGGACGGCGTGAAGTGACCCGGGCAGTGCAGGCCGGAGTCCGCATCCAGAAGATATACCTGTGCCAGGCGATGTCCGCACCGGCCGGCATGGCACAGATGGTGAAGGAACTCGAGCTTGTTGGTGTGGAGGCCGTCGGTCTGTCCGAGGCTGCCTTCACCCGCCTGAGCATGCGGGAAAATCCGGACGGCGCGCTGGCTGTGGCCGAAACCTGGGATGTCCGACCCGACGACCTTGAACTGCCGGACAATCCCCTCCTGCTCATTGTTGACGGCGTCGAGAAACCCGGCAATCTGGGCGCTCTCCTGCGCACTGCGGATGCCGCCGGTGCTGACGCTGTGTTTGTGACCGGCAGCGGTACCGATCTGTTCAACCCGAATGTGGTGCGCGCCAGCATGGGCAGTCTGTTTGCCCGGCCCGTGGCGCACACCGAACCGCAGCAGCTGCTGGACTGGCTGCAGCGCCGTGGCTACCGGCTCGTGGCAACCAGTCCGGGCGCGCACACGGGTTACTGGGATACCGACCTCAGCGGCGGCATCGCACTGCTGCTGGGCGCCGAGCATGATGGCCTGGGCATGGAGTGGATAGAAGCTGCGGACGACCTGGTGTTTGTACCGATGCACGGGCTGGCCGACAGCCTGAACGTGGCCACCACCGGTGCCCTGATCCTCTATGAGGCGCTGCGCCAGCGCCGGGCCTCCTGAGTCTTGTGGCAGAGCGGTATACTCAGCCCACCGCTCAGCGGTAACACACCATAATCTGCCCGGGAGGACAGCTGAACATGCTTAAGGGTTTCATGGAGTTCATCAATCGGGGTAACGTCCTGGATCTGGCCGTCGCCGTCATCATCGGCGGTGCGTTCGGCGCCATAACCAGTTCACTGGTCGATCAGGTGATCATGCCTGTCGTCGGCCTGGCCATCGGCGGAGTGGATTTCTCGGAGCTTGGCATCATCCTGACTGACCGGGAACTGTACAGCACCGTCAGCGAGGCCGTTGCTGCCGGCGCACCCGTCATCCAGCTCGGCTCATTCATCAATACGATCATCAATTTCCTGATTATTGCCTTCGTCCTGTTCATGATCATCCGCAGCTACACCAACATGCACAGCAGGTTCAATCCCAAGAAGGAAGTCGAAGAATCAGTACTTCCTCCCAGCAACGAGGAAGTACTGCTCAGCGAAATCCGCGACCTGCTCCGGCAGCAGAGCCGCCCGGAAGCCAGCTGAGCCGACCCGCCCTGGTCAGTTGAGAATCACGAATTCAACAAAAGCAGGTCCGCCGCGGTAGACCGGTGCACTCGTCAGTATTCCGACGGTCACCGGTCCGCTGAGGCGCTCAAGCTGCGCCAGAAGATCATCTTCGGTCTCGGCAAACTGCGGCGCTTCCTGCGAGAAGAAACCGGCCCGGGTCAGGCGGCTGCGTGCCATCCGCACCAGATCGAGAAGGCCGGCCCTAAGCTCCGTCTGACTGGTCGGCTGCTCGCTGCTGCCGAGGTGCAGAATCCGGCTGCCTATCAGGTGGCCACCGGCGAGCACCTGCGTGTTTTCCCACGCTTCGATGGACACTTCCACGCCGGTTAAGCGCAACTGGTTCCGCGGTGAAATGAAAGCAACGACCAGTTCGTCTGCGGACTGGGCCACCAGGTTGGCCAGGCTGTCAAACTGCTCGCCGGACAGCTGGATCGTGCCGGCTCCACGCTGGGCAGTGACCTCGTTCGCGGCCCGCACGAATGCTGCCATCGCCTCCCGGGCGGCAGGCAGGTCGGGTGCCTGCAGGCGTCCGCTGTAAATCAGGTCATCGGTACGGTAGGAAAGCTCACCGGCTGCGATCTGCTCGAACTCTCCCTGCAGTTCGGCCAGACGCCGGCTTGAGTCCTCCATGGCGAGCTCCAGCACCTGCAGGTTCACCTCAAGCTCCTGCACCCGGGCGTTGCTCTGCTCAAACCTCGTGCGCAGCGTTTCGTTCACTTCATTGAGCAGCGTGTTCTGGTCCAGCAGCCTGGTGTTGTCAAGGGCCAGCTCGTCATTCATCGTGCCCAGTGCGTCGTTCTCGCCCAGCAGCAGGTCATTCTGCGAACGCAATTGCGCGGACTGCGCCTCCAGCTCACCGACCTGGCTGTTCAGCTCGGTCATGAGGGTCTCCAGCTGCTCCATCTCCCGCATGAGCACGATCGCATCCTCCTGGGCTCGCGCAGCCTCGTTCTCCGCCAGCGTCTGACGCTGGGCAGCGCGTTCCAGCTGCTGCTGGGCCACCTGCAGGTTCCGCTGCAGCTCATCAAGGGTGCTGGTCATGGAGATCATCTCATCCTGCAGCTCAAGCAGTTCGAAGTGAAGCTCCTGCTGTTCGCTCAGCAGAGAATCCAGTGCCGTGGCGGCCTGTTCCACCTCCTGCTGCGCCTCATCGCGCTGGGCAGTCACCGAGGCAAGTTCGTCACGGGCGTCATCCAGCTGGGTGGCGCCGTCCTCAAGGTCGCGTTCCAGGTCCCGCACCAGTGTCTGCAGCACGCGCTGTTCCGCGCGCAGGTCAGTGAGTTCACGGGCGGCCTGCTGTGCATTCAGGAGTGTCGTGGTGGCGTTGCGGTTCGCCAGGGCGAGAACCCCGAGCGTGGTGAGCATGATCAGGATGCCTGCAAAAACGCCGACTATCTGGCCGGTGAGCCGGGGTCTGGCACCGAACAGGCTGAGCCGGTGCCTGCCGACAAACGTGCCCAGCCGGTCACCCGCAAAAGCAATTATGCCAGCCAGAATGACCAGCAGTAGAACCAGACCGAGGATGCCCATTCAGCTACCTTCCCAGCTGCCGCTCAGATGTGGAAATCCGCTCCCAGGTAGTAGTTGCGGACGTCCTCGTCATTGGCGAACTCAGTGGGTGTGCCGTCAAAACGGACTGTCCCGTCAAACATGAGCGCCACCCGGTCGGCAATGGCGAGTGTTTCGCGGACGCTGTGGTCGGTCAGCAACACGCCCAGGCCACGGCGCTCACGCAGGTCACGGATCAGCAGCTGAATCTCGCGGATGGACTTCGGATCCACGCCGGTGAACGGCTCATCCAGCAGGATGTAAGCGGGATCGGTCGTCAGGCTGCGGGCAATTTCAAGACGGCGCCGCTCGCCCCCGGAGAGGGTCTCAGCCCTGCTGTCAGCCAGGTGCAGGAGTCCGAATTCATCAAGGAGGCTGCGGGCACGCTCGAGCTGGGCGTCGCGGCTCAGCTTCTGGAATTCCAGGATGGCGAGCAGGTTGTCGATCACGCTCATGCGTCTGAAAGCGGAAGGTTCCTGCGCCAGGTAACCGAGACCCGCGCGGGCCCGGCGGTGCATTGGCCAGCTGGTGACATCCTGGCCGTCAAGCATGATCGTGCCGGCATTGGGCCGTACGAAACCGACCATCATGTAGAAGCTGGTGGTCTTGCCGGCTCCGTTGGGGCCGAGAAGCGCAACGATTTCACCCCGGCTGAGACTCAGGTCCACGCCGCGGACCACCTGACGGCGACCATAGCGGCGGGTGAGCCCGCGGGCTACCAGACCGGCAGCTCGACCTGCGTCCGTCACGACGGTGTCTCGCGTGCGTCTGAGCGTTGCGGCAGTAGCGTCACCAAGGCTATCCATGCGTGCAATCGTAGCACGGGTGGGATGAGCCGTCAGAGCCCATCCCACCCGTGAAAAGTACCGCAGTCAGGTTCAGCCTTCGAGAGCCAGCAGGAACGGTTCCTCAACCGCCTGGCACACCCAGCGCAGGAAACGCGCCGCGGCTGCGCCGTCAATCAGCCGGTGATCGTAGGTCAGGGCCAGCGGAAGCATCAGACGCGCCACAAACTCGCCGCTGTCACGGTCATACACCTGCTCCATGGCGCTGCGGGACACACCCAGGATCGCAACTTCCGGAGGGCTTACGATCGGTGTGAAGCCGGTGCCGCCGATGCCACCCAGGTTGCTGATGCTGAAGTTGCCTCCCTGCATCTCATCCGGCGCGAGCTTGCGGTCGCGGGCCTTCTCGGCCAGTTCGGCCAGCTCGGCGGACAGCTCGATGACGTTCTTGCGGTCGGCGTCCTTGATGACCGGAACGAGCAGACCGTAGTCGGTGTCGACAGCCACCGTGATGTTGACGTAGTCCTTGTAGATGACTTCCTGGGTCTCGACGTCAATGCTGGCGTTGAAATCGGGGAAGCGCTTCAGGGCCGCGGCGATGATCTTCACCAGGATCGCGGTCGGGGTGAGCTTGGTGCCGGCTGCCTCGGCGCGCGGCTGGTAACGCTTGCGCAGCGCTTCCAGTTCGGTCGAGTCCGCCTTGTCGAAGTGGGTGACCATCGGCACGGTCGCCCAGGCGGTGGCCATCGAACGGACGGTCGCCTTGCGGATTCCGCTCATCGGCTCGCGGCGGGTGCTGCCCCAGCGGTCGAAATCAGGCAGCTTGAAGGCCGGCGCAGCTGCAGCTGCTGGCGCCGCACTCTGGTGTGCATCAAGATCGGCCACGGAGATGCGGCCGAGGATGCCACTGCCTGAAACCTGACTCAGGTCGATGCCCCGCTCACGGGCAAGACGCCGGACGCTCGGTGCGGCCGGAATGCTGGCGCCATCAGACGGCGCGGCGGCCGGGGCGGCTGCGGGCTGTGCAACGGGGGCGGCGCCTTCGGGTTCCGCTTTCTGGCCCGGATCCACCTGGGCGGGCTTGGGAGCGGCGGCCCCGGACTGAGCGACCTGCTCCGCTTCATCAGTTGCCGGGACCTCTGCGGCTGCCTCCGCCGCAGGAGCGTCGCCGGCACCTTCCTCAACAGTCAGGATCACGTCACCGATGCTGATCTCGCTGTCAGCTCTCGCGCTGACCGAGATGACCTTGCCGGCAACACCTGAGGGCACTTCGACCACAGCCTTGTCGGTCTCAAGTTCGATGACGCCCTGATCCACCTCAATGACGTCGCCTTCCTTGACCAGGACGGACACCACTGTGCCTGATTCGATTCCTTCGCCCACGTCGGGCAGTCTGAATTCCTTTGCCACAATGGTCTCCTTAGCTGATCCGGGGGTTGGGCTTCTCGGGGTCGACACCAAGGTCTGCAATCGCCTTGCTGACCACGTCAGTACCGATCGTGCCTTCACGGGCGAGCGCATGCAGGGTGGCAACGGTTATGTGCCGGGCGTCCACCTCAAAGAAGTCACGCAGTTCCGCCCGGGCTTCGCTGCGGCCGAAGCCGTCAGTACCGAGCACCGTCACGGGCCGTGGCAGGTGGCCCGCCAGCGCCTGGGGCAGAAGCTTGATGTAGTCCGAAGCCACTACGATTGGCCCTTCGGTCGGCTCCAGCACCTCATGGACGTAACTGACCCGCGCTTCTTCCTCCGGGTGCAGACGGTTCCAGCGCTCCACGTCAATGGCTTCGTTATGCAGCTTCTTGTACGAGGTTGCGCTCCATATGTCTGCGGCAACTCCATAATCCTTCAGCATCTTCTGCGCTTCGATGACCTCGAACATGATGGCGCCCGAACCGAGCAGCTGGGCCTTGTGGCCCTTGGCCTCCGACGGACGGAACAGGTAGAGGCCGTCAAGGATGCCCTTCCTGAGCTCTTCGCGCTCCAGGTGTTCCGGAGCGGCAGGGTGCACGCGGTTCTCGTTGCCGACGGTCAGGTAGTAGAAGATGTTCTCCTGCTCCTGGTACATGCGGCGCATGCCGTCAAGGATGATCACGCCGATCTCAAAGGCGAAGCTGGGATCATAGGCCAGCAGGTTGGGAACCGGATAGGCCAGCACATGCGAGTTGCCGTCCTGGTGCTGCAGTCCCTCACCGGCGAGCGTGGTGCGGCCTGCGGTTGCGCCGATCAGGAAGCCGCGGGCCATTGAATCCGCAGCAGCCCAGATCAGGTCGCCGACCCGCTGGAAACCAAACATCGAATAGTAGGCGAAGAAGGGGATGGTGTTGACGCCGTGGTTGGCATAGGCAGTTCCGGCGGCGATGAACGAGGCGAGCGCACCGGCTTCTGTGATGCCTTCCTCGAGAATCTGACCGTCAGTGGATTCCTTGTAGTAAAGCAGGTTCTCGCGGTCAACCGGTTCGTACAGCTGGCCTGAGTGCGAGTAGATGCCGACCTGGCGGAAGAGCGCCTCCATGCCGAAGGTGCGTGCTTCGTCCGGGATAATCGGTACGACCAGCTTGCCCCAGGCGGGATCGCGCAGCAGCTTCCGCAGGAGCGTCACGTACACCATGGTGGTCGAAACAGCCCGCTCACCGGTGCCGGCAAAGAACTCCTCGATCAGCTCCGCATCGGGCGGTGCAACCGGCTCCGCCTTCACCCTGCGCTGCGGTATGACTCCGCCGAGTGCCTCGCGGCGCTCCATCAGGTAACGGTACTCGTCGGAGTCCTCCTGGAAGCGGTGGAACGGGTACTTCTCCATCTGCTCGTCGGTGATGGGAATCTCGAAACGGTCACGGAAGTACTTCTGCTCATCCATGGTGAGCTGCTTCGCCTGGTGGGTGATATTCTTGCCTTCACCGGCCTCACCCATGCCGTAGCCCTTGACCGTACGCAGCAGCACCACGGTCGGACTGCCCTCGTGCTTCACGGCACGCTCGAACGCGGCGTAAATCTTGACCGGGTCGTGGCCGCCGCGGTTGAGGCGGTCCAGATCATCGATGGTCCAGCCCTCGATGAGCGTCTTCAGTTCGGGTGTGTTGAAGAAATGATCGTGCAGCTCCTGGCCACCGAACGAAGCGTACCGCTGTGATTCGCCGTCCACCAGCTCGTTGAAGCGCTTAATCAGGATGCCGTCCTTGTCCTTCTGGAGCAGTTCGTCCCAGCGGCTTCCCCAGGCGACCTTGATGACATTCCAACCGGCACCGCGGAACATTCCCTCGAGTTCCTGCATAATCAGGCCGTTGCCGTGCACAGGGCCATCGAGCCGCTGCAGGTTGCAGTTGACGAGCCAGATCAGGTTGTCGAGCTTCTCACGGGCGGCAATACGGATGGCGCCCAGCGTTTCAGGTTCGTCCGTCTCGCCGTCACCGATTACCGACCAGATGTGACCGCTGCCCTTTTCCTTCAGGCCACGGTCTTCCATATAGCGGATGAAGCGGGCATGGTAGATGGACATGATCGGTCCCAGGCCCATCGAGACGGTCGGGAAGCTCCAGAACTCCGGCATGAGCCACGGATGCGGGTAGCTTGACAGCGCCGGGCCGTCAGCCAGCTCACGCCGGAAGTTGCGCAGAGCCTCTACATCAATCCGTCGCTCCAGGTATGCCCGTGCGTAGATGCCGGGGCTGGCGTGTCCCTGGAAGTAGATGTGATCGGCGTCAATGCCGGCATCAGGGCCCCGGAAGAAGTGGTTGAAGCCCACCTCCAGGAAGGTGGCGCTGGAGGCATAGCTGGCAATGTGCCCGCCGATGCCCGGTGACATGTCGTTGGCACGGGTGACCATCGCCATGCCGTTCCAGCGCAGCAGGTGTCTGATGCTCCGTTCCAGCTCGATGTCACCCGGATACTCCGGCTGTTCGCTTACCGGGATGGTGTTGATGTAGGGCGTGGTGGCACGGAAAGGTGCTTCGATGCCATCCTGTGCAGCGTGATCCTGCAGGCGCTGCAGGATGTTCAGTACACGTTCGGCTCCGCCCGACTCTCTGACGTAATCAAGCGAGTCCAGCCACTCACGCAGCTCAATCTGCTCCAGCTGCAGCAGCTGTTCCTCGCTCAGCGCTTCGCGGGCGACGCTGCCGCCCCTGCCTGGTGTTTCAGCCATGATGACCCTGGATTCCTCTCTCGCCCGGACCACCTCGCAAAGCTGAGCGGGGTCCGGCCGTAAAGCACGTTTGAATGAGCCTCGCGCACCGGCTCGACCCGTACAGTCTACCCCACGGGCAGGTTGCTCATTAACTCGCGTGCCAACGGCAATCAGCCGGCTGTGCTGTCCTCGTCCTCCTGGGCAGGCGGCAGCGGTCGCTTCTGTTCGCTGACCGCAGGTTCAGCCGGCGCCTTGAGCAGTGAGGCGATCACACTTATGGCGAGAACCCCGATGATTACGCCAAGGCTGAGCAGGGTGGGCATGTGCCAGACGTCTGCCAGCAGCATCTTGATGCCGACGAAGCCGAGGATCACTGCCAGACCGGTCTTGAGGTACACGAATCGGTGGATGACACCGGCCAGAAGGAAGTAAAGGCTGCGCAGGCCCAGAATCGCAAAGATGTTGCTGGTGAACACGATGAACGGTTCGGTGGTGATGGCAAAGATGGCTGGGATGCTGTCCACCGCAAACACGAGGTCGGTCAGCTCCACGACCACCAGAACCAGGAACAGTGGCGTGGCCATGCGCACGCCGTTTTTGACGGTGAAGAATTTCTGGCCCTCGAACTCGTCGCTGACCGGCATGATGCGTCCGACCCACTTCAGGACGGGATTGTCACGGATGTCCCTGGGCTCGCCTTCCTTTTCGAACAGCATGCGTATGCCCGCGAACAGGAGGAAAGCACCGAACAGGTACATGATCCACTCGAAGCGCTCGATCAGGGCCACGCCGGCAAAGATCATGATGGCGCGCATGACTATCGCGCCGATAACGCCCCAGAACAGCACCCGGTGCTGATACTGCGGCGGGACTCCGAAGGCTCCGAACACAAGCACGAACACGAAGATGTTGTCGATGGACAGCGAGTACTCGATCAGGTAGCCGGTAAGGAAGGTGAGTGCCACCTCACCGCCGAAAAAGTACCAGATGCCTGCATTGAACAGCAGTCCCAGACTGACCCAGACGGCTACCCAGCGGCCCGCCTCGGTGACGGACACCACGTGGACCTTGCGGTTGAAGACACCAAGGTCAAGGGCCAGCAGCGTGCCGATGATGACCAGAAAACCAATCCAGAATGCAATGGGGACCTGCAGGGATGACTCCACGAAAACCTCCGCAAACAGGTGGGACGCAGGCACCCGAAGTGCTGCTCCGTCTGTCTGAATGTCAGGTCTCGCGTCTTAAGTTGCGCTCCGGGTGGCGCTTTGCGCAACCGTGCTGACGAAACGCAACCCCCGGGCCCATCAGTCTGGTCCGCCGGAAGCTACTCCCCTGCCTGGGCAATCATAAGCGTTTCAAGTATGCGGGAGACAACCTCGTGTGACTGGCGCGCAGCCAGTTCCGTGAACTCACGGAAATCGGGCTTGGCGCCGCCGTCTGCCCGGTCGCTGATCGAACGCACGATCACGAAAGGCACTCCCGCCGCCGCACACACCTGCGCCACGGCCGCACCTTCCATCTCGACGCAGCTGCCGGCCAGGTCCGCATGCAGCTGCCGTGCCCGTGCTGGATCCGCCATGAAAATGTCGCCGGACAGCACCCGGCCGGTCCTGACACGCACCCCCAGCCCGCCGGCCGCTTCGGCAGCCAGCTCCACCAGTCGGGCGTCGGCCTGCCAGCTGAGGCTTTCACCGGGTATGTGGGCAGCTTCGTAACCCAGGGCAGTGACATCAACGTCATGTTGCATGCAGTCGCTGCTGATGACGATGTCACCAGGTCTGAGCTCCGGATCAAGAGCACCGGCGACGCCGGTGAAAATCACGGCACTGGCTCCCTCGGCCAGCAGCAGCGTGCTTGCCTTCGCCGCATTCACCTTGCCGATGCCGCAGGTGGCCAGCACAACCGGCTGCCCCCGCAGTTCACCGCGTTGCAGGGCGAATCCCTGGCGGACCTCCTGCTGAGGGCGTTCAAGCTGCTCCAGCAGCAGCGCCGTCTCCACTTCCATTGCACCGAGTATCGCGATCATCAGCTCTGGGACTCCCGAACCAAAAGAGAAGCCGGGCGCAGTCCGCAATCAGCGGCCACGCCCGGCAACGGGTCAGGTGATGCCAGGGAACGGCACCGGCCCGACTCAGACTTACTTGGAGACTGCGTCCTTGAGCACCTTGCCGGGCTTGAAGGCCGGGTACTTGCTCGCGGGAATGGTGATGCGCTCGGTCGTGCCGGGTCGAACACCACTGCGTTCCTTGCGCTCGCGCACCTCGAATGTACCGAAGCCGGTGAGCTGTACCTTCTCGCCGTCCTCGAGGTAGGAGCTGATGGCGCCAAGAACCTGTTCGACAGCATTCTTCGCGTCCTTCCTGCTGAGTCCACCTTCATCGGCAATCTTGTTGATGATATCTGCTTTAGAGGCCATGTGTCCCTCCTTTCAAGAGCTGACCGCATTAAGCTACCACGCCGGGACGGCCATCTGGCAACCCCTTAAGGCGGTCAGCATCGCATTAAGGCGACTTTCGGGGCTATTTCACAGCCAAACCGGCGGCCGGTTCAGGCCGCCGACTGGCGCTGCGCCATGTTGTAAACCAGCCTTGCCAGCCAGGCGCCAACAGCCAGCAACGGAAGGGCCAGAAGCATGACAACCGGGTCCAGGACGGCTTCCGGACGCAGCAGGGAGCCCAGCCAGGTGCCGGTGAGCAGGATGACTCCGGCCACGGCCGTGAGCACCAGGGCCTGTGCATGCTGGCGCCTGAGCAGCCACAGCGTGAGAAAGTAGCCGAGCATCAGGTAGAAACCCGCCTCGACGTAACTGCCGTAGGCCGTTTCCGACTCAGTCGGCACCACGCCCTGCAGGATGATGAAGAACACTGTCGCTATCGCGAAGGCACCGGAGAACCTGCCCGGATCATTGGGCGAGGGCTTGGCCGGTGCGGAAGATGCAGCGGCGGCAGGCTTCGCGTCCTTCGTGCCAGTCGACGTGGCCCCGCGCCGTTTCGCTACGGCAGCCTCAGCTTTCCTGCGGCGTTCAGCCCGCATCTGGTCAAGCCGTTTACGGCGTTCTGCACGCCGTTCTTCCTTTTCCTTATCTAGCTTCTTTTCCTGTTTTTCCTGCGCGCGGCGCAGCTGGCGGTTCATCGACATTAATGGAGCATACCGCGCTGAAGTGGTCTGCAGCGGACGGTAAGATGCGCCTGATGACCGAGGTGGGCACGCGCAGCGCAACCGAAGTGGCCGATGAAGTACAGATACTTGTGGAGCGGCGGGAATTCCACCTGTTGCGGGACCTGCTTCAGTTTGAGCATGCGGCTGATCTGGCGGAACTTATCACCGTGCTGGAGAGCGAACAGCGGGCGGTGGTGTTCCGGCTTCTGCCCCGCGCCCTGTCGGCCTCGGTCTTCGAACACCTGCCCCTGAGTGACCAGCACGAACTCCTGCTGGCCCTGGGTGATGGTGAGGTCGCCAAGGTTCTGGACGCGATGGCACCGGATGACCGCACGATGCTGCTTGAGGAGCTGCCGGGTCGCATCACAAAACGGCTGCTCAACCTGCTCTCGCCCGCCGAACTGGAAGTTGCCACGCGACTGCTGGGTTATCCGCCGGAGTCAATCGGCCGGCTCATGACGCCCGACTACGTGGCAGTCAAACCGGACTGGAACGTGCGCGAGGCGCTGGATCACATACGGCTTTACGGCCGGGACTCCGAAACGCTGAACGTTGTGTACGTGACCGCCGCAGGCGGCAAGCTGATTGCCGACATAAGGATGCGGGAACTGCTGCTTGTCTCGCCTGACTCCCCGATTCAAGACCTGATCAGGCCCGGACTCACGTCCCTGTCCGCCCTGGATGACCAGGAGGAAGCCGTCAGGCAGTTCAGCCGCCTTGATCGCTCCGCCTTGCCGGTGACGGACAGTGACGGGGTCCTGGTGGGAATCGTGACCGTCGACGATGTGCTTGACATCGCCCAGGCCGAGGCCACCGAGGACATCCACCGCATGGTCGGTTCGGAGCACCTGGACCAGCCCTACCTCAGCATCCGGATAAGCCAGATGATCGGCAAACGCTCAATCTGGCTTGTTTTGCTGTTCTTCGGCCAGATGCTCACTGCGACCGCAATGGGCCGGTTTGAGGCGGAGCTGGCTCAGGCACTGGTGCTGGCACTGTTCGTGCCGCTCATCATCTCAAGCGGCGGCAACAGCGGTTCACAGTCGGCGGCACTGATCATCCGCGCCCTGACCATCGGTGAAATCCAGATCAGGGACTGGTTCAGGGTGCTCAGACGCGAGCTGGTGACCGGGCTTGCCATCGGGGGCATCCTCGGCCTGCTTGGTTTCCTGCGGATCGCGCTGGTGGAGATGTGGAACGGCAGCTACGGTGCGACCTGGCCACTCGTTGGCGTCACCATCGGCCTGTCACTAATTGGCGTGGTGCTGTGGGGAACAGTCATCGGTTCGATGCTGCCCCTGCTCCTGCAGAGACTGGGACTGGACCCGGCAACGTCATCCACGCCCGCTGTCGCCACTATCGTCGACGTCACCGGCATCGTGCTCTATTTCAGTATCGCGACAGTCGTTCTGCGTGGAACCCTGCTCTGAAGCGCCTCAGCCCGGCTGCTGGCGCACGCGCAGCTGGATGGTGAGGGGCACGGACTCACGTCTGCCGTCAAGGCTGACCCGCAGCGCGACAGGGCCAAGCGCAGCCTGCACCGGCACATCGACCCGGATGACGGCCTGAACGCTATAGCGGGCGCCGCGGCCACTGCTGTCACTCACGATACGTGCAGTATCCAGGCTGGCCTCCCACCATGCGGGCAGCCGTATGGGCGAAACCGAGGTCCAGTTGCTGGCCCGGGCGCTCGCGCGCTGCGCGGTCTCGTTCACAAAGTGCAGGATATCCATGTCCGACTCGCGGAAGCCGAGCTCTTCAAGCGTGTGCACGCTCAGCAGGTACAGGCTTTCACCAGGAGAAACCTCGATCACGTCCGTGCCCAGCGCAACGGGCATGCGGGCGGACGAGGAACCTGAGGTGGCCGGGACGCAGGCCGCCATGAACAACACGACGGCCAGTGCAGCAATGCTCTTGAGTCTCATGCCCTGATTGTATTGCTTCAGCTGCCCTGCCGCTCATTCCGCATAGGGCGGAACGAACAGTTCGCCGCTGATGATGCGCTCACGGACGCGGTCCAGTTCCTCGCGAACCGATTGCGGCAGCAGCCCTTCGTTGTATTCATCGAGGGCGTAGCCGACGGCATTGTCCGCCAGACCCAGCTCCTGCCAGCCCGAGCTGAACACTCCGTTCACAACGTCGTTGATAGCCACTCCGGCGACGACATCCACCCGCTTCAGCATGCTGCTGAGGCCGTGGTTCAGTGTTGACGGATCACCGTCAATATCACCGAGGTAGTTCTGATTGCTGTCGACACCGATGAAGAACAGCGGCTGGCTGCCGACCGGGCAGGCGGACTGGTAGTGGGGATCCTTCGGCATGTCCGCCACAGTTTCGCTCAGCGGCGTACTGCGCAGCTGGCCCTGCGGCGTGAAGCAGCGGGTGTCATTGACGAAGTCAATCACACCGTTACCCGAGTCACCGGCAGCGGCGTAGATGATATCGGCGCCTCCGGAGTGCATCTCGCTGGCGAGTTCACGTGCACGGACCGGATCGTTCCAGGCCTCAAACGTATCGCCGATGTTCTGTGAAAGTACGGTGCAGTTGGCACAGGCGGCCTGCACGCCAAGCTCATAACCCTGGGCAAAGTTGCGGATGAGCGGCACGTCCATCCCGCCGACGAAACCCACCACCCCGGTCTGGCTCATCAGTCCCGCCATGTAACCAACCAGGTACGAACCTTCGTGGTCCTTGAAAGTGACGCTGCGGACGTTGCTTCCTTCCGCCACACCGTCAATGAGCAGGAAGCTCGACCAGGGGAACTCGGCAGCCACCGCTGCGATTGCTTCCTCCTGGCTGAACCCGGCGGCAATGTGCAGGTTCGAGCCGGCTTCAGCAAGGTTGCGTACACCCTGGGTGGTCGTTTCCGGAGCTCCGTTGTAAATCAGGATGTCGAAATCCGTTGTTGCCGAAAGTGCGCGGACCGTCTCGGAAATTCCGGCCCAGGTGCCTTCGTTGAAGGACCGGTCAAACCAGCCGCCTCCGTCGAAACTGATGCTGAGTACAAAATCCTGGGCGGCGGCTTTCTGTGCCCCGCCAGCCAGCAGGATGAAAGCGAAGGCCGCGACCATAAACCTCTTCATAGCAATGCTCCCTGCCCCGTCTCACGTGTGACACGGCCTCCTGGGCCAGACGGGTTTACGGGTTTAGCGTATACTGTCCGGCACCGGGCTGGACGGAAAGTTTCCACATCCGGCCGCAGAAGGAATGGGGAGTCAAGCGGCGTGAAGGAGTGGCGCAGTCGATGAGGATTCAGGGTCAGCTGGACGGCGACATCCTGATAAACCTGCTTCAATACCTGAACCTGAATGGCGCCAGCGGGGTCCTCAGGCTCCGTACCGGGCTGGGTGGTGAGGGCGAAGTGTTCACGGACTCCGGCCAGGTCGTGCATGCCGTGGCCGGCAGCCAGTCCGGCACCAGCGCGCTCGTCAACCTCCTGCGCTGGAAGGAAGGCCGCTTCTCGTTCGAGGCCGGCGTGCAACCGGCTACACGCACGATCGACAAGCCGCTTGATGCGCTGCTGCTCGAGGTTGCCTACGAAACTGACGTCGAGGACCTGAGCCAGGAGCGCCTTACCGGCACCACCGTACTGATGCCGGTCCGTAATCCGGGCGGCCGCCGCGGGCGTGAAGGCGTGACCCTGCCGGTACTTGCCATCAAGATTCTGCCACTGCTTGACCGCAACATCGATCTGGCAACCGTGGCCCGGCGCATAAGGGCACCCCTGCCAGACGTTCTCAGTTCCGCTGAAGTCATCGTCAGTTCGGGTCTGGCCACACCGCACAGCAGCGCCAGTGTCAGCACGGAGTTTATTCACAGCCTGACTGCACTGATGCGTGACATCATAGGACCGCTGGCCGATATCGTCATGGACGAGGCCTTTTACGACCTCAACCTGACGCCAGGCAGCCTGCCTGAAGACCAGCTGCCGGAACTGCTTGCCCATCTCGGTGAGGCCATCGAGCAGGAACGCAGTGACTGGCGGGCGGCTTTCGACAGCCAGGTGGCCACGCTGCTCCGGCGGAGCGGCCTGGCCGACCGGAAATGACACCACTGCGGGGGGACGCCTGTCCGGGCTGAACCAGAGCACGACTAGTTAAGGAGCAGGTTGCTGCAGATGAGCGAAGAGTACGTTGTCGATGTGTCCGCACCGGCGCCAGGCGAAACCCGGGTTGTAACCGGCCGGCTCGCACAGGCCCTTAAGATTGACGAAGCCCGGGTCGGCACATTGATAAGGCGCCTGCCTGACGTGGTCACCCGTCCGATTTCATTCGATGAGGCCACTGTCGTGGTCGAACGCTTCAACCGGGCCGGCCTCAGGGCGCGCATCCGCAAGGTGAGCCGCGACACCACGCCCACCCTGTTTGACATACCTGCAGACAAGCCCACATTCGAACTGGAACCTGAACCGGTCCTGCG
>CAZPLV010000012.1:0-7110 GCA_964587295.1 uncultured bacterium | reverse complement strand
ACATCCCCGAACGTGATCCGCGGACGTATGAGACTTTTGAGGAGCTGACTCCTGCCGAGCTGCAGGCACGGCTGACCCGGGAGAAGCCCGCTGCACCGGCGGGCGGTGACGCTGCGCCCACGCAGGCAGCTGTCACCCAGACGATGGCTGCCGCTGAACCGGCGCCACCTTCACCCGGAAGCCGTCCCGCCAGACGGGGCAGCCTCCGCTCGAAGCTGCTGTCCACGGCAATCATTCCCGTGATCCTCGCAATTCTCGGCGCACTGGCGGCAACGTGGTACACGGCCCGTCCCGCCCTGTACCAGCAGCTGCTGGACTCCGCACGCAACCCCGCCATTGCGACTGCGGCAAGCCTGTCGAGTGCCTTTGAGCAGACGGCGAGCGCCGGCGGCATTGATTACCTGCAGCTGCAGTCAACCATCCTGATCACCCGTCAGGCCTTCCCCCGTGAGGACATTGCCTTCATCATGGCCACCGACAACCAGGGCAACCCCCTGCCGGGCTTCATCGTCGGCGCGGACAGCCTGACAGCGGACGCCTCGGATCTGCAGAACGCAATCCGTGACCGCGCGCTTGAAGCCATTGATCTTGGTGTTGACGCCCGCGCCGGCCGGACAGGTTCAAGCAGTCAGCTGGTGGGTGCCGCAACCGGTATCGAGATTGTGGCGCAGCCGCTCATCGTTAATCAGGAAGCGGTCGGCGCCGTGGTTGTGGGCGTGAGTGACGCTGCCGTCACTGCGCAGGTGAACCGAATTATCGTGAACGTCCTTCTGTTCAGCCTGGTGCCGCTCCTCCTGGCAATCCTGATTGCGGTACGCCGTGCCCGCCGCCTGACCGACAACGTTCTTGCCCTGACCGACCGGGCCGACAGCATCAGCCGTGGTGAGCTTGAGGACCAGGTGGAATTCCGCTCGAACGACGAGCTTGACGACCTTGCAGCAGCACTTGAACGCATGCGGGTCAGCATGCGCGGTGCGCTGGAACGTCTGCGCCGCCGGCGCTGACCTGAGAGCAGTACAGATGGACTGGCAGCTGAAATATGCTGCCAGTTTTCCTGTACTCAATATCCGCCGGCCCGTGGTAACATTCTTGCGCTATGGCACTTGAACGCACTTACGCAATGATCAAACCCGACGGAGTCAAACGTGGCCTTACCGGTGAGGTAATCCGCCGCATCGAACAGAAAGGCTTCCGCATTGTTGGCCTGAAGCAGATCGTCATCAGCCAGGAGACGGCCCGCACTCACTACGGTGAGCACGAGGGCAAGCCGTTCTTCGAAGGTCTCGTCAGCTTCATCACCTCAGGCCCGGTCGTGGCCATGGTGCTTGAAGGCGAGAACGCCATCCTCGAGTGGCGCAAGATGATGGGTGCGACCAACCCCAAGGATGCCGCTCCCGGCACCCTCCGCGGTGATTTCGCCACCATCATGGACGAGAACGTGGCCCACGGTTCTGACGCTCCCGAAACCGCCGAACGTGAAATCGGCATCTTCTTCAGCGCGGACGAACTTCTCTGAACTCAGCACACTGAATTATGCTGGAGCCCGGTGGCAGCCTGATGGTGCCACCGGGCTCCTGTCATATGCAGCCGGACGGAAAGGGTCAGCATGCCTCAGATCTCCAGAAAAACAGAGCAACTCAAGGAATCCTCCACACTGGCTTTCACCAGCCGCGCCCGCGAGCTCAGTGAGCAGGGGGTGGATGTCATCTCGATGACTGCCGGTGAGCCGGATTTCCAGCCGCCGGAGCATGTGCTGGCAGCCGCACGCGAAGCAATCGAGCTGGGACTGACCAAGTACACCGCGACTGAGGGCACGCCGCAGCTGCGCACGGCCATCAGCGAGAAGTTCAGGCGGGAGAATGGCCTGGACTACGGCCTGGGTCAGATCAGCGTATCGACAGGTGGCAAGCAGGTGCTCTACAACGGCTTCGCGGCCGTGCTTGAGCCGGGTGACGAGGTCATAATTCCCGAACCGTTCTGGGTTTCCTACCCGGCTCAGGTCGAGATGCTGGGCGGCAAGAGTGTCTTCCTCCCGTCAAAGGCCGAGAACGGTTTCATCCCGGACCCGGAGCAGCTGACCTCACTCATCACCGACCGCACCAGGGTCATTGTCATCAACTCACCCAGCAACCCGACCGGCGCGGTCTACCCGCCTGAAGTCGTCCGCCGCTTCGCGGAAATCGCTGCTGAACACAACGTGTGGCTGTTCAGCGATGAACTGTACGAACACCTGGTTTACGACGGTGAATTCACCAACCCTGCCAGCTTCGCACCGGATCACACCCTGATCATCCACGGTGCCTCCAAGGGCTATGCCCTGACCGGCTGGCGGCTCGGCTGGGGTGCAGGCCCGCGGCGCCTGATCGAACAGATGAACAAGATTCAGGGCCAGGTGACGAGCGGTGCCAACGCCATCGCCCAGCATGCGACGGCAGCCGCACTCAGCCAGTCAGCCGAGACGGCCGCTTTCCAGGAACGGACCCGGGCCGCCTACCGCGAACGCCGCGACGTGCTTGTCAATGGCCTGAACCGGCTGGGTCTGCAGACACCGATGCCGCAGGGCGCGTTCTACGCGATGGCGGATACGGGCGTCATTGCCGACAACGACCTTGATGCCGCCATGCGCCTGCTGAATGAGGCGAATGTCGCGACAGTTCCGGGCGGTGATTTTCACGCTCCCGGACGCATCCGGCTTTCATATGCAACCAGCCTCGAGCGCGTGGAAGTGGCGCTGGAACGTATCGCTGCCCTGCTGGGCTGATCCCCGGGGACTTCAGCCAAAAGGGTGCGGCTCCGTTTGAAGCGGAGCCGCACCCTTCTCTTTTCAGCGGGAGAAGGTCAGAACAGGAACGGGAAGGCGCCAAGCACGACAACACCGAGTGCCGCCAGTGTGACAGCCAGTCCGCCTGCCCTGTCGCGTCCTTCGGGCAGCGGCATTTCGCTTGATGCCTCGAAGTAGATGACACGCACGACCCGGAAGTAATAGAACAGCGCCACCACACTGGTGAGGATGCCGATTACCGCCAGGGTGAGGTAACCCGAATCGATTGCAGCGTTGAAGACCAGGAACTTGCCGGCGAAGCCTGCGAGCGGCGGAATGCCACCGAGGCTGAGCATGAACAGGGTAAGCCCCAGGGCAAGCGCGGGACGGCGCCTGCCGAGACCGGCCAGATGCTGCAGCGTGTCACCGCTGTCGTCAGTATCGGTGACGCGGCTGAGCACGGCGAAGGCACCGGCGGTCATCAGGGTGTAGGCCAGCAGGTAATAGAGCGCTGCCCCGGTACCGAGTCCTCCTGCAGCCAGGACGGCCAGGCCGAGGTAGCCGGCATGGGCGACGCTCGACCAGGCCAGCATGCGCTTCACACCATTCTGGGCCAGGGCCGAGAAGTTGCCCACGACCATGGTGATGCCGATGAGCCACGAGAGAATCTCGAACATGAACGGTGAGGTCAGTGGCAGGAATTCGGCAGCCATGCGCAGCAGGGCCGCAAATGCTGCGGTCTTGACGACCACACTCATGAATGCCGTTACGGGCGTCGGGGCACCTGTGTAGGCGTCTGCAGCCCACTGGTGGAACGGGAAGATGGCAGCCTTGAAGCCAAGCCCTGCCAGCAGCAGAACTCCGCCCACACCGAGCAGCAGGCCCTGAGAGAAGTCGGGACTGCCGGCAGCAGCAGCGATCTGGCTGTAGTGGAACGTTCCGGTCGCACCGAAGGTGAGGGCAATGCCGTAGATGAACAGCGCCGAACCGGTCGCGCCCAGCAGGAAGTACTTCATGCCGGCTTCCTGGCTCTGCCTGGCTGCGGCGCTGCGGCCCGGGCGCCAGGCGCTCAGGACGTAGACGGCAAGTGACATGATCTCAAGTCCGAGCACCATGGTGATCAGATCACCGGAAGCGGCCATCACCATTGCGCCGACTGCAGCCAGCATCATGAGCGGGTAGAACTCGGGCTGCTCCAGATCGGAGCGGCGCAGGTAGTTCCAGGCGATCAGGATCGCCAGCGTGAGGCCAGCCAGGATGACCCAGTTGAAGCCCGTTGCGGTGGCGTCCTGCAGGAACCGGCCACCGAAAGTGCTCAATTGCGCGGGATCGGTCACCTTTGCCAGCGTGTAGTTCATGATTCCGGCGAAAGTGATGCCGACCAGTGCGATGCCTGCGCCACCGCGGCTGTCGTTGTCACCCAGGCTGTAAAGCAGCGCAATGGCCGCCGTCACCAGCATGGTGATGACCGGACTGAGTACCAGCCAGTTGATGTCTGCAGCGTTCATCGTGCGTCCTCCAGAAGCTGCGCAAGCGGAGTGGTGTCCTGCTCTTCCAGTGTCAGTTCAAGCTGGCGCACGGCCCGGTCGGCCTGTAGCGCCACTTCGTCAGCCGCGGCCTTCGGAGTGAGACCGAACCAGAGGATTGCGAGGGCGAACGGCACGATGGTGAGAACTTCGGCGAAGCGAAGATCCTTCGCCGGCCGTGACTCTTCACCCTGGAACAGCCGCTGGTACATGTTCACGCCGTAGACCCCGGCGGCGATGACTGCCAGGGTGGCAATCACGCCCCAGAGCGGAGTGGCGATGAACGCACCCATGAGGCTCATGACTTCCCCGGGGAAGTTAGCCAGGCCGGGCACACCGATCGAAGCGAAGATTGCGAACAGCATGAAGCCTGCGAGTGCCGGTGCGCTGCGCGCCAGGCCGCCGTAGGCATCAAGGTCAAAGGTGCCGCGGCGCTCGCCGAGCATGCCGGCCAGCAGGAACAGTGCGCTGGTTGACACCATCTGGGCTGCCAGCAGCAGCATGGCCCCGTTCAGGCCTTCGGGCTGCAGACTGAACAGTCCTGCACCGATTATGCCCATGTGTGAAAGCGAGGCGTAGGCCAGCAGGCGCTTGAGTTCACGCTGCGCGATGGCTGCCAGGCCCGCATACAGGGCGGTGAAGGCCGCCAGACCCAGAAGGTAAGGCCCCACGATTTCAGCGGCGGTTGGCAGCAGCGGGATGGCCCAGGCAAAGAAGCCGAAGGCGCCGGCCTTGTAGAGGGTGCCGGCCACGTCTGCCGCGCCGGAAGGATGGTTCTGTTCGTGGAAGTCAGGCAGCCAGGCGTGCAGCGGGAACAGCGGCAGCTTGACTGCAAATGCTGCGGCGAAGCCGAGGAACAGAAGAATCTGCGTTTCACTCGACAGGTTGGCCGTGGCGGGCAGCAGGTCGTTCACGTGGAAGCTGGCTGCTCCCGACAGAACCCGGGTGCTGATGATGGCGACCAGCATCAGGAAGGAGCCGGCAACCGCATACATGAGGTACTTCATGGCGGCCTGACGCTTGCGTGAGCCGCCCCAGACACCCAGCATGATGACGCTGGGGATGAGGGCAGCTTCCCAGCTGATGTAGAACAGCAGCAGGTCCTGCGCCATGAACATGCCGTTCAGGAATGCCTGCATGATCAGGACCAGGCCCAGGAACACGCCGGTGCGGTGCGTCACCCGCAGGCTGGCGTACCAGACAGTGGGAATCAGGACGAAAGCGGCAGTGGTGACGAGCACAAGCCCGGCCCCCTGCCAGGCCAGGCTGAAGCCGACGCCGGCCTGCGGCAGCCAGGGCAGTTCCAGCGTGGAACCGGTCTGGGTGTTGAGTGCAACGATGAAAGTGGCGATGGTTGCCGCCACGGCAAGGAGCCGGGCCAGGAGCGTTTTGCCGATCAGCGTCAGCAGCGCTCCGGCGAGGAGGGGGAGCAGCAGCAGGGTCAGGATCATGCGTAAACCCCCAGGATCAGAACGAGCGCGGCGAGCACCGCTACACCGGCCAGCATGAGCAGTGCGTACAGCCTGACGTAACCGTTCTGCAGCAGCACCAGGGCGCGGCCCAGGAACCCGGTCCGGCCCACTGCGGCAACGATGCCGCGGTCTATGACGTCACGGTCCAGCATCGATGCTCCCTCGGCAATTCCGCCTGCAGGGCGCACGATCACGGTGTTGTAGAGCGGGTCAATGCCAAGCGCCTCGCGCGAAGCTGCGCCAACGGGGCTGCTGCCGAGCCGCTGTGCAATCCTGCCGTCGCCGCGTGCGTAGATGAACCAGCCTGCACCGAGGCCGATGGCGGCAGCCAGGACTGAACCCAGGATGAGCAGCCATTCGGCGCTGACACTGAAGTGGGTGAAGCTTGCGCCCGATGCGAGGGGCAGGGCGAGCCAGTCAGCGAATACGTTGGGTCCCAGGAACTGCGGGATTCCCAGCCAGCCGGCCAGCACGCTGAGGCCGGCAAGAATCGCGAGCGGCACGGTCATGTTGGCGGGCGATTCGTGGACGACCTCATATTCGGCCCGGGGCAGTCTGGTCTGGCCGGCGAACACCCGGTAATACCAGCGGAACATGTAGAAGGCCGTCAGAACTGAAGTGATCAGCAGGATCGCGTAGAGCGCGACGGGTCCGTAATCAAGCAGCAGCTCGCCGGACAGCGTGTGCAGCAGGATTGCATCCTTGGAGAAGAAGCCTGCCAGCAGCGGGACACCGGCGATGGCCAGCGTTCCGATTAGTGCGGTGGTACCGGTCAGCTTCATGCGCTTGCCCAGACCGCCCATCCTGCCGATATCCTGTTCGCCCTTCAGGGCATGGATGACCGAACCGGAGGCGAGGAACAGCAGCGCCTTGAAGAATGCGTGGGTGAACACGTGGAAGATGCCGACCCAGTAGGCACCGCTGCCGACCGCAACGAACATGAAGCCGAGCTGGCTGATCGTTGAGTAAGCCAGGATGCGCTTGATGTCCGTCTGGGCGAGGGCCGCGAATGCCGCGACGATTGCGGTGACCGCACCGACCCAGGCGACGACGGCGGAAGCTTCCGGTGCATGCGCGAACAGCGGGGCTGCCCGGGCGACCAGGTATACGCCTGCGGTGACCATCGTGGCGGCGTGAATCAGCGCGGATACCGGCGTGGGGCCGGCCATTGCGTCCGGAAGCCAGACGTGCAGCGGCAGCTGTGCCGACTTGCCGGCGGCGGCCAGCATGTACAGAAGGCCGATGACCGTCAGGGTGGCTGAACCGTAGGCGAGCAGCGGGGCTGCCTGCATCACCGAAGCGATGTCGAGCGTGCCGAACGTGCGCCAGGTCATGAACATGGCCAGCAGGA
>CAZPLV010000011.1:0-25407 GCA_964587295.1 uncultured bacterium | reverse complement strand
GACGTGACTTTCAGCATTCAGCCGGGACGGGTCGTCCTGCTGCTGGGTGAGACCGGCGCCGGGAAATCGACACTGGTGCACATCGCTTGCCAGGTGTTGCAGCCGACCACAGGCTCGGTCAGCTTGGGCATCAGCCACGGACATGAACTCGGCTGGTGCTCGCAGGCTCAGATGATTGACTGGTGGGCCACTGTATTTGCGAACGTTTACCTCGGTCCGCGACTCGGTGGTCAGTCTCACCACGAGGCCTGGGCGAGCACACTTGCAGCACTGAGGCTGGTCCGGCTGGCAGATGTGGCGGAGCGGCACTGCGACGCGCTGTCCGGCGGTCAGCTGCAACGGGTCCAGGTGGCCCGCGCGCTGGCTGCTGAGCCACGCCTGTTGTTCCTGGATGAACCGACCGTGGGCCTTGACGCCAGCAGCTCCCGGGAACTGCTCAGGGACCTGCGCCGCCGGGCCGATAACGGGGCGACCGTCATCATCGCGTCCCATGAACTCGAACTGGTGGGCCAGCATTGCGACGAGGTACTGCTGCTGCACGAAGGTCGCCTGATGGCGCACAGCAGCCGTGAGGAATTCATGCGGTCCTGGTCGAACGAGGAAATCGCGGAAATCGGATACGAAGGTCAACTCAATCCGGATCAGCTGGAGACACTTCGTCAGGCAACTGATGGTGTGCTGCAAGACCGGCCATTGCGGGCGCGCGTACAGCGTGGACAAAGCCACCAGCTGCTGCAGCTGGTGGGCAGCATGGTGCGGATCACGTCGTTCAGCCTGGAAGTTCCGAGCCTGCGCGATGCGTTTCTGAGTTTTCAGGAGCTTAACGAGACGGAGGCAGCGAAATGAGTCAGAAGCCATTCAGAACCCTGCAGGGTCTGCCGTTCCAGAAAGTCTGGCCGGTGCTCGTTTCCTACGAGGCCCGGGCCATCAGCCTGTCCCGGTTCCATATGCTTACTCTCGCGGTTTATCCGCTTGCGTACCTGCTGCTGCTTGGTGCCGGTATCTCCGGGCTGGCCAGCGGAGGTTCGAGTGAGCCCGGCCGATTCGCGAGCATGCTTGCCTACATTGCGCCCGGCACAATCGCGATGCAGGCGAATGCCCCGTTTGCCACGATGATGTACCGCTACCAGGGCGAGCGCCAGGCGGGCCTGCTGGCACTGAAGCTCGTGCAGGGTGTCAGTCCGGTTACTTACCTCGTCAGTATGACGACAGTACCTGTTCTGCAGTACCTCGGCCAGTCGCTGGTAGTAATTGCGGGTGCACTGGCGCTGGGCGTCCGAATGAGCCTTCTGCAGGTCACAACCTGGCTGGGCTTTGGAATTCTGGCTGCAGTCACCTGGGCTTGCCTGGGCGGCTGGCTGGTTTTCCTGATCAAGCGGCAGAACACGCGCATGGCCCTCACCAGCATGATCTCGCTGCCGCTGGTATTCTCGGCGCCGATTTTCTACCCGCTTGAATCGATGCCGACTTACCTGCGGGTGCTGGCGACAGTGAATCCACTCACCTACCAGGTCGAACTGATGCGCGGTGGTGGCCAGCTTGGTTTTCCGATTTCGTTCAGCGTCACGGTGGGTCTGATGATTGCTGCGGTCAGCGTGCTGGCGGTACTCATTGCGCGCTCCGAGCCGCTGCCCGGACATGATCACGCTTAATCTGGCAGCACATTTGTGCTACCATTCGCCACTTACCAGGGGGATAAGAGTGCCTGACTACATCTTTGCCTACGAATCGTACCGCCGTGATCTGGACGGCGCGCTGCGGCAGCTGACTGACGAGGAGTTCCACACCAGCCCGGGTGGAAGCGCCAACAGCGTCGCTGCCATCATCAAGCACCTCAGCGGCAACTTGGCCAGTCGCTTCACCGACTTCCTGACCTCGGACGGCGAGAAACCCTGGCGCGAGCGCGAAGCTGAGTTTCATGCAGGCGATCAGAACCGTACCGAGTTGATGGAAGAGTTTGAGCGTACGTGGGGAATCATGCTGGATGCTGTTTCGAAACTGAGCGCAGCCGATCTGCAGAAGACCATCACCATCCGTGGCAAACCGCTGCTCGTTGCTGACGCAGTGCTGCGCAGCGTCGCTCACTTTGCCAGTCACGTGGGACAGGTAATCATGATCGGCAAGTTGCTCAGAGGCGATGACTGGGAGTATCTCAGTATTCCGCCGGGCGGTACAGATGCCTACAATGAGCAGTCACGTGAGCACGCCAGGGCGACGCATGAGGCCAGCCATGAGCGGTAACGGTTCGCTGTACAGGAAGCTCGCGGAATGAGAAAGCAGGAAACTTTTCAGTGAAAATCGGATCACACGTTTCATTCTCAGGCAACGGCCTGAAGACAGCCGCTACAGAAGCCATCGGCTACGGAGCAACCTCATTCATGATCTACACGGGCGCCCCGCAGAACACGCGGCGCAAGCCGATGGAGAACCAGTTTGTGGACGAGGGCCGGCAGCTGATGGCAGCCAACAGCATTGACGAAATCGTGGTGCATGCGCCCTACATCATCAACCTGGCGTCATACAAGCCGGCAGTGTTCGAGCTGGCCGTCGAGTTCCTGCAGAGCGAAATCATGCGTACGGACTTCATCGGACAGGACGACATCGGGATCGTGCTTCACCCCGGGGCTTTCACGGACAAGGACCTGGATTTCGGACTCAACCGCATTGTCGAAGGCCTGAACGAAGTGCTGAGCCAGCCGGCGAAGGTGAACATCGCCCTGGAGACCATGGCCGGCAAGGGAACCGAGATTGGCCGGAGTTTCGAGGAGCTTGCCGAAATCATCAACCGGGTCGACAACCCGGAGCGCCTGCGCGTCTGTTTCGACACCTGTCACGTGCACGACTCCGGTTACGACCTTGTGAACGACTTCGATGGCGTGATGGAAGAGTTCGACCGCCTGATCGGCATCGACCGGATCGCCATGTTCCACATCAACGACAGCAAGAATCCGCGCGGTGCCCGCAAGGATCGGCACGCCCCGCTGGGTGCCGGCCAGATCGGCTACCAGGCGCTGCACGATATCGTTCATCACGACGCGGCCAAGGGCAAACCCGTCATCCTGGAAACCCCCTGGATCGGGTTGGACAAGAAGCGGACCCGCCCCATGTATGAGGCCGAAATTGCTCTGCTGAAAGGGCAGGCCATTGACCGTTTCGGCGACGGCTTTGCCGAGGACACTGCCCGGATCGGGCAGCTGGTGACCGCGCAGACCGGCGCCGGCGGCCGGGACTTCGTTCTCGGCACCTGGCAGCTGCTGCAGGACAAGGCTAACCGGACACTGGATCCGCGCGAACCGATGCGGCGCATTCACGACCTGGTTGTCGAAAACGCACTGTTCCCGGATTACAGCGAAGAGCAGATCAATCACCGCATCGTCGGTTATTTAGCGGAAGGACAATAAGCTGTTGGGCCCCGCAGTCGCGATGCCTGCAGGGCCCAACACCTCTTCCAAACCGGCGCCTTAAGCGTTCTTGCTGACTTTCACCCGCCAGGTTTCGGGCCCTTCCTCCAGGTACTCCCAGCCAAGCTGACCGGGCCTTTCAGCCTGAAACTGGTAGTACAGCGGCTTCGGATCGTGGTCGTTGATCAGCTCAAACGACTCGCCGGTACCCAGCTCATCGAAAGTTCTGAAAATCAGTGGGTGCCGCTCCCTCGGCACAATCTCGCGAACGTCAATCTGATTCATCATTCTCCTTTCCTTCCAGCCAGCGGATAGCGCCGGTGGGACAAGCAGACATTGCTTCCAGTGATGCCGCTGTGACAGGCATGGTTACTCCGTCCAGCGCGATTCCGGGACCGAATTCCTCGCAGATGCCGCAGTGCACGCAAGTAGCCGGGTCAATCCACATCGTCTCGGGGCGCACGATTATGTGGCGATCACGAACCACTGGCATTGCCCTTCAGTCGGCGCGTGCCGAGTACCGTGAAGGTGCCGTCACCGGCAATCAGCGCCTTGGTGCTGCCCGGCAGGACGTGCACCACGTGGCCAACGGACACCTCATGCAGCCGGTCATCCTCGCGGATGAAGCCCGAACCTTCCAGGACGGTGAATACCGTCTCCGTGTGGTCGCTGTCCGGCGCCACGATTTCCTGGCCTCGCTGCAGGCACAGCAGCATCACCGCCAGGCCGGCGCCCATGCTCAGCGGCCGGGGTACAGGGCCACGTTCCGAGTACTTTGCGTGGTCCATCGGCTCAAGGAGTGGCATTCTGAGTCCCCGCTCCCAGTTCAAGCAGCTGCGTGATTATCGCCTCCTCAGCCTCATCGCTCAGCCCGCGAATCCGGAACGCCTGGCTCAGGTTGACCGTGTTGGCCATGGCGAACCGCATCACCGGATTGGCCAGCGGCTCGAAACCACCCTGAATCAGCACCTCAAGCGCATCCTCATGGGCGTCGATGATGGCTGAAACACGGGTGGCAAGCAGTTGCTGACGCTGCTCTGAAACTACGGCTGTCACGGATACGAGCTTTGCAGGTACTGACTTCCCGGGGCCATGACCTGAGTCATGGCGGTCTGGTTTATGGCGTCGTCGGGTGCCACAACCGGTCAACCGGCATTACGTGCAGTGACTGCTCATAGGTATACGAACGTGAACCAAGGCTCAGCACTACACCGGCGACGAACCTGGCTCCCAGGCTCTCACGAAGTTTGCGCAGTGCTCTGAAGTCACTGGAAGCGACCCGCTCCCCTGCCTTTACTTCGAACGCCAGCACGCGACCATTACAGTTTCCGAGGGCTTTCAGTACCACTTTCCGAGGGCGTTTGGTACCAGATTGCGAGGGTCCGTGCGGACCATGCAACCAGGCTTCCCGCGGCACATCCTGCATGAACATGGCAGGGATGCATACCTTTTACCCACCCACTTTGTGCTGGTGGGCTGAAACAGCGACCAACAGCGGATTATAGGGACCAGTCTGCCCCATGACCCAAGTCATGGCCCGCTGAAGCGCAAACGCCGAAACTGAGAGTCCAATGGCCGAACACTTCCTTGACAACCGTGGCCTCGAACCGCCCAACCCGATGATCCGCACGCTGGAGCTCCTGGAGGAACTGGCTCCCGGTGAGGTGCTGGTGATTCATAATGACCGCGTACCCGTATATCTGCTCCCGCAGTTGGCTGATGCCGGCGCTGAGTATGAGATTGACGAACAGCCCGACGGCAGCGCTCGGGTGCGAATAACCAAGGGCGGCTAATCCGATGATGCCCCGCCTCGGTGCCGATGGAGCACCGCCGGCACTGCCGATCAGCCTGCTCATCATCGGTGCACTCGCGCTGCTGGCTGGCTGCGTGGCGCTGTCCCTGAACGCCCGCCTGCTCCTGGGACATTACAACTCCAGTGGCATGGTGGCGCTGATCCACGTGTTCACGCTCGGCTTCGTCGGACTGATCTTCGCAGGCACGCTGCAGCAGCTGCCTGCAGTCCTGTTCGTCACTAAACTCGCCTGGCCCAAGCTCGGCTATCTGACCAGCCCGCTGCTCATAATCGGCACCGCGACCGTTATTTACGGGTTTGCCGCAGGTTTTGCTCCCTGGCCACTGGCAACCGGCGCCGTCATCGTCACCGCCGGCTGGCTGTTGCTGCTGGTGCAGCTGCTGGCCACCGCGCTGCAGCGCTGGCCCAAAGACGCTGCCAGTCAGGCGCTGTTGCTTTCCGTGCTGTTTCTGGCTCTGACGGTCACCGCCGGTCTGCTGCTGGCCGGTGCGCGCTACAGCCCGGCCATCGCCTCGGCGGCCGGCTACCCGGTTAGGCTCCATCTGACCCTGGGCATGTTCGGTGCCTTCCTGCTCGGCATTATCGGCTCCGGGCAGAAACTCCTGTCGATGTTTGCACTCTCCAAAGGTGGTGCTGAGTGGCGGGTACGGCTCGCCACCTGGCTGGTGGCTGCCGGCATAATTGCCGAGACGGTTGCGGCATTCACCACTGTCCAGGCTGGTCAATTGCCAATGGTGCTGCTGGCCGCCGGTTCAGTTCTGCAAATATGGGAAACAGCTGCGATTCACAGGCGCAGGCTGCGGCGGAAGCTGGAGGCGCCCGTTTTCCGTTACGTGTTGGCCCATGCGTTCCTGCCGCTGGCCAGTGTGCTGCTGCTGGTTGGTGAGCCGGTCGCGGCTGCAGCCGCTTTTCTGGTCGGTTTCATTGGACTGGCGGTCAGCGGGATGCTGGTAAAAATTACGTCGTTTCTGGTCTGGACGGCAGTGTTCGCCGGATCCCGCAGCGGCGGCGTGTCGGGTGGTGCACCATTACTGCGTGACCTGGTCGTGGACGGGCTTGAGCCCATAACCACCTGGGCGTTTACCGCCGGCACAATTGCCCTGTGTGCCACCTTCATAAGTGGCTGGCCACCATTGGCGCACCTGAGTGCAAACCTGCTGCTGCTTGCCGCACTGAGTCAGGCCGTGCAGGTGATTCACGTGGTTGCCGTTACCGCCCGGGCCGGCCGGCGGCTGGAACTCGCAACCGCAGCGGAGGCAGCGTGACTGAGACCGAGTACATCGAAACCAACCCGAACGTGCCGGGAATGAACATCCGCGGGTCGCTTCACGCTGTCATTGATCCGGAGCTCGGCATAGACATCGTCAACCTGGGCATGGTCTACCGGATTATCGTGAACCACGGTCACATCCAGGTTGAAATGACGCTCACTACGCCGGGCTGCCCGCTTCACGCCAGCATCCGTGCTGATGTGGAGCGTGTGCTGTACCGCGTTCCGGGTGTGGACACGGTGATTGTGGACCTGGTCTGGGACCCGCCGTGGACACCCGACGCAATGAGTGACACGGCGAAGCAGTCGCTTGGGTTCCTCTACTGACTGGGGTTCGAATCGACTTGCGCCACATCTGTACAGAACGTACGATATGTACATGACAACTGTCAGTTCAACAGAGGCACGCCAGAACTGGGCCGAGACACTGGATGCTGCGCGAAACGCCCCAATCCACATAAGAAGTCACGGTCGTGAAGTCGCCGTCTTGATGAGCGTGGAACTGGCAGAACGAGCCCTCGCCGCGCTGGAGGACCAGGAAGACACGATTGCTGCTGAAGCGGCACTGGCTGCAGATGAGCCGCTTGTCCCACTCGAGGACATTGCCCGCGAACTGGGAATTGCCCTGGATGACTGAGGAACCTTATCAGGTCCAATTCACTGCTGCAGCAAGGCGTCAGTTAAGAAGACTTGATAAGAATGTCCAAGCCCGCATCCTCCGTGCTACCAACTTACTGAGAACGCATCCAAGACCCCCTGCCGCACGTAGGCTTGCAGGCGACCGTGGTTTATGGCGAATCAGGACGGGTGACTATCGAATAATCTACCGAATCGAAGAGCATCAATTGACGGTCGCGATTGCCAGAGTGGGACATCGCAGCGTGATTTACCGCAATCTGGACGAGCAGTAACGCGCTTCCATCATCTGCTGACGCTCCCCGCCATGACCTCGAGCTGCTCCCGGTCAAGCACCAGTACGGTCCGCCCCTGCATGCCGATCACGCCACTGGCCACCAGCCGCGACAGGTTGCGGCTCACCAGTTCGGGGACCGTGCCGAGTTCGGCGGCGATGCCGGCATTGGTGTCCAGCTCGAAAGGCGGTTGGGCACGGTCCAGCAGGTAGCGGGCCAAGCGGTGCACCACTTCCTGGAAACTGATGGCTTCGACCAGATTCACCAGGCGTCTGAGCCGGCGGCCCAGCACGCGCATCAGGTGCAGGGCAACCTCGGGGTGCTGACGCAGCACGTCATGGAAGCCGGCCTGGTCCAGCACGAGCAGTTCGGTCTCCTCCAGCGCCTCCGCGTTGGCCGGGTAGGTTCCACCGTCCAGCGCGACCAGTTCGGCAACCGCGTTGAAAGGATGATCAACCGTCAGGATTACTTCCCGGCCGGAGCCGGGCGAAACGACGAACACTTTCACGCGGCCGCGAACCACGATGTGCAGGCCCTGGGCCTCTTCGCCGGCAAAGAACAGCGCCTCGCCGGTGTCCAGCACCCTGCGGTGCGCAACGGTCGCCAGGGCCCGTAAATCCCCGTCAGCCAGTTCTGCAAACAGGGGGCTGCGCGCCAGGACCTGGGCATCGGTGAAGCTCACATCCCACAGATTAACTGAGCCAGCGCTCAGCCTTCTTTCTCGTGCTCGTGCGCATGGTCAACCATTTGCCTGAGCGCAACGGCCGAATGCGCGTAAGCACCACCGGCACGCATTTCAGCTGCAACCCAGATCGCTTCCATTATCTGTTCGTCACTGGCGCCCTTGCGCAGCGCGGCTTTGGTGTGACTCTGGATGCACCAGGGGCACTGCGTGGTGTGTGCGACGGCCACCGCGATCAGCTCCTTGGTGACTGACGGCAGGGCGCCCTCCTTGAACACCGCCTGATTGAAGTTGCGCCAGGCGTCCATCACGTCCGGAGCGAGTTCGCGGCGTTTGGCGGCCAGCTCCCTGGTCATTTCGGGCAGAAGTTCCTTGCTCATTCTCAATCCTCCCTGTACGGCCCGTTCGCTGATCACCCGCTGGTGTCAGTACTTTCGTGCGGCACCGCGGTTTCGCTGAGTGTACTCCTCAGTCATCAGCCATGCGCACCAGCTGCGGGTGAAACACTCCGATTACATCGACCAGCTGCTTCTGCAGGCTCATGATCTCTTCAATGGGTTTGTATACATCCGGATGCTCGTCCAGCCCGGCGCCCATAAGTTCCACTCCGCGGCCGCGCATCTCGGCCCGCAAATCACGACCCTTGAACTCTCGCTTCGCCTGCCTGCGGCTCAGCACCCGGCCGCTGCCGTGACTGGCTCGCGTAGGCTCAGTTGACCTGTCTGATCAGCAGAGTGCCTGCGGCGTTGATGTTGACGTCGAACGTCCCCTGCACGCTCATCGTTCCGGAAGTGGTTTCCGACTCCAGCGACGAGGCGCTGAAGCTGCCGGCCAGCCGGGACGGGGAATCAACGGACAGGTTCCAGGAGAACGGTCCCTGCCAGTAATCATGCTCACCATCGGGCCCGGTGACGATGAAGGTGGCGATGTGCGCCGTGCCGTCAGGACTGTCAGCCTCAGCGAGAGAGAGATTCCAGGGCAGCGGGCTGGACGTTGCCTCGATCAGGCTCACGCCTGCGAAAGTCATGCCGTCCTGGTCCTGACCGCGTACGCCGAAGGCCATGTTGACGTTTTCGAGGTCACTGTCCTGGCCGGGAGTGAACGGCTCGGCGGAGAAGGAACCACGCACTGGACCGGAACCGCTGACTGAGATGTCGAAGCGTCCGGAAGTCACGTCCAGCATGAAGTCCGGTCCGTATTGGACAGTGGCCGGGCCGAACGCCGCCCCGACGAGTGAATCGAATACCCGGTCGATTAGTGTGTCGATAAGCCTGCCGACCAGTCTGTTGACGACTCCGTCCACTACCCGGTCGACGGTGCGGTCCACTGCCGTATCAACCGCGCGGTTGACGGCCCGGTCCACCATGGACGAGCCCGTGCCGGGCGCGCAGCTGACCAGAAGCCCGCTGACGACCAGCGCAGCGAGTACGGTTCTGATTACTCGGATACCAACCATTATTTGCCTCCTTGCTGACTGCCGAATCCCGGCATGTCTGTACCTGTCAACGTCATTGTGAAGAGCACGCGTCAATGTTCCGTCAAAAGCGCGCTGACACCACCGGGCCGGCGGCCGCCCGGCTCACAAACTCATGACCGACGGCTGTTAGACTCATGGACAGTTGTGAATTCTGAGCCCATACTGTCAGTTGAATTCGTGACCAAACGCTTCTCGTCCGTCGTGGCGGTCGATCAGCTCAGCTTTGAAGTCCGGCCGGGCGAGATCTTTGCGCTGCTTGGCCCTAACGGTGCCGGCAAAACCACCACGGTACGCATGCTTGTGGGTATCAGCCAGCCCGACAAAGGCCAATTGCTGTTCAGGCTGGGAAACGGCAGGCCCATCCACCGCGCCGAACCGCACAATCTTGGGTACCTGCCGGAAGAACGCGGGCTTTACGGCGACCAGAAGCTCGTGAAAACACTTGAGTACCTGGCTGCGCTGCGCGGTGTTGACCCGACGACCGCGCGTCAACGTGCCCTGAGGTGGCTCGACCGCTTCGGCCTGGCGGACCGCGCCGAAGACAAGGTGCAGACTCTGTCGAAAGGCAACCAGCAGAAGGTCCAGTTTGTCGCCAGCATCCTGCACGAACCGAAGCTGGCGGTGCTGGACGAGCCCTTCTCCGGATTCGACCCGGTCAACCAGGACCTGGTGCTCGGCATGATCCGCGAGCTGCGCGATTCAGGCATGACCATCGTGCTGAGCGCACATCACATGGATCTGGTGGAAACACTGGCGGACTACATTCTGCTGATGCACGAGGGCCGCGGCGTACTGCGCGGCAGCATGGCAGAAATCCGGGCCAGCTCCGGCATGGGCCAGCGGCTCAACCTGACCTTCGGAAACGCGGCAGAAGCGCCTGCGTTCCCGAGTGTGCCGGGTGTTGAACGGGTCCTGTCGCAAACCGGCAGCTCCGCCCGGCTCGCGCTGGCACCGGACGCTCACGTCGGTTCCGTCCTGCATGAACTCACCGGCCAGCTCGACATAACTGATGTCGACACCGACACGCCCACGCTGCGTGAGATTTACCTTGCGACGGTCAGCGGAGGAACAGGATGACGCGCTGGCAGGCCGTGAAACTCATTACCGGCTGGGAGTTCCGGCGTTTCCTGCGCTGGGGTGAGCTGCTCCTGTCGATCGTGATTATTGCCGGCCTTGGCATCGGCGGTGCCTGGGCCATCGAACTGTTCAGCGACCGGGGTGACAACGCCATTACCATCGCGCTTGCCGGTTCCGATGAGCTGCCGGCGAGTGACCGGTTTGAATTCGTTCCCTATGCGGATTCCGAAGCTGCCATGGCTGCTCTGGAGGACGGCTCGGTCGACGGCGTGCTCTCCGCAGAAGACCCTGAGGCTCCCGTCCTGACGCTGGAACGCGAACGGCCCTGGACGCCGGAGCTGGCTGAATTCATGGTGCAAGCCGTTCTGGATGAACGCCTTGCCAGCGCCGGAATCGACGAGGCAACCTTCGGCGGACTGCTGCAGCCGGTGGATCTGGACGTGCAGCTGATCGAAGGCAGTGTCATGAGCGGCTCCCTGGTCATCCTGCTGGTGGCCGGCGCGATGCTGTTCGCGGTGTTCACCGGTACCGGCCTGCTGTTCACTGCCATCACCGGCGAGAAAACCCAGCGCATCACCGAACAGATAGTCAGCGCCGTCTCGCCGCAGGCATGGATTGACGGCAAGGTGCTGGGCACCGGCCTGTACGTGATTGTCAATCTCACCTGTATCGCCATTGGCCTGGCCATTGCAATCGTAGTCAACATGCTGAGGTCCGAAGGCAGCCTGCCGCCACTTCCGGCCATAAACCTGAGTCCGGCGCTGCTGATACCGACCGTCGTGTTCGCACTGCTCGGTGGTGCGCTGTATTTCCTGTTTTTCGCCGCCATTGCAGCAACAATCGATGATCCGACCACCAGCCAGCGCGGCGGTCTGATCATGCTGCCGCCAGCATTCGTCGGACTCAGCTTCCTTGGTCTGATGGGCAGCGTGGACAATGTGCTGTTCAGGGTGCTGAGCTACGTGCCGCTGACCAGTCCGTCAGCCATGCCAATCCGGCTGCTCATGGGTGACGCCAGCTGGCTCGAGGCGGCAATATCGCTGTTGCTGCTGGTCGCCGCCGTGATCGCCATGCGCTGGATTGCCGGTCGCATCTTCGCACTTGGCATCCTGATGACCGGCAAGGAACCGTCGCTCAGGGAGATGCTGCACTGGCTGCGTCGCGTCTGAGCAGCAGTGCGGTACGCTTCGGGCTGGCTTTCAGAGCCGTTACAGGAGTGAGTCATGCATATAGAGATCAGGAAACTCAGGGACAGCGCCACGCTGCCCGCCTATCAGACTGAACTTTCCGCCGGAATGGACCTGGCTGCCGACCTGGACGCGCCGCTGGAACTCGCGCCAGGTGAGCGGGCGCTCGTCCCCACCGGACTGGCCATTGCCCTGCCCGCAGGATTTGAAGCACAGATCCGCGCCCGCAGCGGCCTCTCCTACCGGCACGGCCTGACCATGGGCAACGGCGTGGGCACGATTGACGCGGATTACCGTGGCGAGGTCAAGGTACTGGTCGTCAACGCGGGCAGCGAACCGGTCGTTATTGAACCGGGCATGCGGTTCGCCCAGATGGTGATTGCCCGCTACGAGCGGGTTTACTGGCAGCAGGTGGACGAGTTGGACGAAACCGAACGCGGCAGCGGCAGCTTCGGGCATACCGGGTCCTGAAGGCTGCCGACAGGCAGCGCCCTGAGCTGACCCTCACCTGACCCGGTTTTCGTATCCTGCAGCCGGACGTACTGACGCGCCATAATGTCAGTATCCTTGGAGGCACCTATGCGCAAGATTCTGATCACACTCATCCTGCTGGCCATGGGCGCAGCCCTGAGCCAGCCCGAAGGCACGCTGCGCCTGTACACCTCGCAGCCGGATGCCGACGCTGCTGCCACGGCCGCCGCTTTCGAGGCCGTCCATCCGGACATGAACGTTGAAGTGTTCCGTTCCGGCACCGAACAGGTGATTGCCCGCTTCCTGCTCGAAGTCGAGGCCGGCCAGCCCGGTGCCGATGTGCTGCTGCTGGCTGACGCACCAACTTTCGAACTCCTGAAAGAGCGCGACCTGCTGGAGCAGTTCGAACCGCAGGACAGCGTGATTCCGGCGGAGTTCATCGATCCGGACGGCTACTACTTCGGCACCAAGGCCATGGCCACACTGGTCATGTACAACACCAACCTCATCTCGGAACCCGTCAGCAGCTGGACCGAACTTGCTGAACTTCCGGCCGGTCAGATCATCCAGCCCAGCCCGTCCTACTCCGGGGCTGCCGCCTACAACCTGGGTGTATTCACCCGTGACGCAAACATAGGCTGGAACTGGTTTGAAACGCTCGCCGCTAATGACGTGACCCTGGTCCAGGGCAACGGTGCGGTCCTGCGCGGCGTTGCGGAAGGCGAACGGCCCTACGGCCTGGTCGTTGACTACCTGCCCATCCGGGCAATTCCTGACGGTTCACCGGTTGACGTGATCTACCCCACGGAAGGCGTGCCTGTCATCACCGAGCCGGTTGCCATCGTGAAGAACAGCGCCAACGCCGAGGCCGCCCGCGCCTTCGTCGAGTTCCTCGTTTCTGAGGCGGGCCAGCAGCTGAGTGCCGACCTGGGCTACCTGCCGCTGAGCGACACGGTTGAGCCGCCTGCCGGTTTCGTGCCGCTCAGCTCGATTACAGTCCTGCATGCGGACGCAGCAGACCTGGCTGCCACCCGTGAGGCCGACAAGGAACGGTTCGCCGAACTGTTCGGCGAGTAACTTTGAGCGGGCCAGCCGCCAGATCCGGTGTCGGCCCAAACTGGCGCAGACTCCTGTTCAGCCCCGTCAGCCTCCTGCTGATGGGGCTGCTGGTCCTTCTTGCCGTCACAAGCGCACTTCCGCTTGGCCGGTTGCTGCAGCGCGCACTCACGCACGAAGGCCTGACCTGGCTGCTTGACAGCAACCAGGCCCTGCGCGCACTCGGCAACACACTTCGTACTTCCCTCATCGTATCTGTCCTGGCCACGGTTTCCGGGGCGGTCCTGTCGCTGCTGATCGAACGCCACAGGGTCCCGGCCCGCAGCCTGCTGCGGATCACGATCATGCTGCCGCTGGTTGTTCCGCCCCACATACTGGCACTGGCCTGGCTCAGCTGGCTCGGCACGACCGGCCTGCTCAGCCGCCAGATTGCCCGTATGTTCAGCCTGGAGCGGGTTCCGTGGACGCTTTACGGCGAAGCAGGTATCATCCTGCTGCTGACTGTTTTTGCACTGCCGGTTGCCTACCTGACGATTGCGGCCGGGCTGAGGCGCCTGCCCGCCAACCTGGACGAAGCGGCACAGATTGAGGGTGCGGCACCGTGGCAGATTGCGCGCTTCATAACCGTCCCCCTGCTCCGGCCGCATCTGCTGGCTGCCGCGATGCTGGCATTCCTGGCGGCGGCAGGCAACTTCGGAATAACCGCATTGCTCGGGATTCCCGGACGCTTCAGCACACTGCCGACCCTGATATACCAGCGCGTAACCAGCTTCGCGAGTGGCGGGCTCAACCATGCGGCCGCCCTGTCGCTGCTCCTGGCGCTGGTGGCGATCGTGGTGCTGCTCGTGCAGTACCTGCTGAACCGCAACAGCACCCAGGTTGAAACCCAGCTGGAGCAGCAGCCGCTGGCGGCGCTCTCCCGCCCGGGCCGGGCCCTGGCCGTGACAGTCTGGGTGGCGGCGCTGTTCATGGCGGTCGGCCCCTTTGCAGCGCTGCTGGTCACGAGCCTGACGCCGGCTTACGGAGTTCCCCTCACCCTGGCCAACTTAGACCTGCGCCATTACGATTTCGTGCTGACCGAACTTTCGTCGTTTCCGCGCGCCCTGACCAACAGCCTGCTGCTGGCAGGCTCAGCTGCGCTGGTCGCAGCCGGCCTCGCCACCCTGCTCGGCTATGTTCTGGTTCGCCTGCGCCGGGGCGCTGCCCTGCTGCAGCTGCTGGTTGACCTGCCCTACGTGCTGCCCGGCATCGTCTTTGCCCTGGCCATGATCCTGGCCTGGCTGCCCTCACCTATCCCGGGGGTGCGGCTGTACGGCACCATCTGGCTGCTGGGGCTGGCCTATGTCGGCCATTATCTGGCTTTTGCGCTGCAACCGGTTCAGGCAGCATGGCGGCAGCTGGACCCGAAGCTGGAGGAAGCAGCACAGCTTGATGGCGCCAACCTGTTCCAGTCAGTCCGCTGGGTGCTGCTGCCGATGCTCGCGCCCACGGTTGCCGTGGCGACAATACTGGTGTTCCTCAGTGCCGTCTCGGAAATTTCGCTGTCGGCGCTGCTGGCCGGCTCTGGCACGGAGACGCTCGGCTGGCTCATCTTCGGCCTGGAGCAGGCCGGCACCGGCCAGCAGGCTGCGGCGCTGTCAGTGATTCTGCTGCTGGTGCTGGCGCTGGCGGCATCCGTGGCCTGGCTCGTTCAGCGCTGGGCTGCAGCTGCCCAGCGTTCTGCCGGCTGAGCGCTCAACGCGGTCGCACTGTGAGTATCTGGGAAAGCGAACCGACAGGTCCGTGTTCGTCGTGCAGGATGCTGTGCGTGAGCCCGGCTCCCTCCGGTCCGATTGACACGGTGCTGTCGAGACCCGACCATTCACCGCGCGGCTGCCGGAACAGGTGCACACTCAGGTCCAGGTTCGGATAGAGAGCCTCTTCCGGTTCCAGACGCGCGGCCACGCCGTTGGCTACGTCCAGCACGCTCAGGAAGCGAGCCTGATTACTGACTTCCTCACCCTCAATGATCTGCAGCGGTGTGCGCACCCAGAACTGGACCCGGCCGCGCGCCAGGGTGCGCCGGTAAATCTCAACGGACTTCACGAAACCGCCCGGCCATTTGGTGTTCAGCCCCCAGCGCTCAAGTGCCGTCCGTGGCGGCAGAGCTTCGTGTGCCGAGCCGCTGCTTGCAGCCGTGTCGTATGGGGCGCAGAGCCAGGCCTGGGCTGCCACTGCCATACGGCCGGCGTGACTCAGTCGCGCCTGCACCAGTTCAATGGTGCGGCCGGGCCTGAGGACCTCAAGTTCCAGTTCAACGGGCTCCATGGGTATGGTGCCGAGAATCTCAAGATTCAGCCGCGTGAGCCGCAGGTCGTCCTGCCGGCGCAGGCTGAAATCACGTTCGATTGCATGTGCGAGCAGGCCCAGCGAAGGGGCTATGTGCTGTTCGCTTTCTTCCCAGGCTCCGCCCACATGGCTGGTTGGCCGGAAGCGGTTCCCTGATTCGCGTATGAAATATGCGGCTACAGTCATGCTTGAATCCCCGGTCCGAGTTTACCTGACACCGGCAGCATCACGGATTCAGTCGGTTCCGGCGAGCTCCAACGCTTTTGCCTGCACGACACTGAGGAACCGGCGGTCGTGGAACACGAGCGCATCGGACCTCGGGCCGATAAGCACGTTGGTCACCTCTGCGGCAATCAGGAGGGCGCCACCGACTTCCAGCACCTGCAGTGGCCGGGCGCGCAGTGCGGCCGGTGCCGACGGCAGGTAGGGCTCACCGGTAGCCAGGTAATCCCAGTCCTGTTCAGGGGTGAAGCGGCGCGTGCCCTTGCGGGCGAATATGTCTGCCAGTTCCGCATGTTCACCCGCCAGCAGGTGAATCAGGTAACTGTCGGCCCTGGCCAGCCCTCCGGCGGATCCGCTCAGCTGCGACAGTGAGAAAGAGACCGACAGCGGCTCCAGCGTCAGCGACGCAAGGCTGGAGACGGTCATGCCTACCGGCCGGCCGTCCACATGCGCGGTGATGAGCGCCACTCCCGCAGGGTGGGCGCGGAACGCATCGCGAAACTGTGCCGTGAGCTGTGACATCAGATAAACCCTTTCAGACCGGCCAGTGAGTCAGCCTGTCCCCGCCGGCATAAACCACCGGCGGCGACTGCCAATATAAAACCTCAAGCACGCTTGAGGTCAAGCGCCCAGGACACTATGCTGTAGTGATGACGGCCGGACGCACATATGCGGGTGATGAACTGCTCTCAATCGGTGAGGTGAGCGAACGCACTGGCGTAGCCCGGTCGGCGCTGCACTACTACGAGGAACTGGGCCTGATCCAGTCGTTCCGCACGGCAGGGAACCAGCGGCGCTACCCGCGGCACATGATCCGCCGCATATCGCTCATAACTGTCGGGCGCCGCCTGGGCATCGGCCTGGGCGACATCGGCGAGGCTCTCGTCAACGTGCCGATGGACCACCGTCCTTCCGATGGCGACTGGCAACGCGCTTCAAGTGAATGGATGCGGGTGCTTGAACTGCGCCGCAAAGCCATCGAGGAACTGGAAGAACAGCTGCTTGGCTGCATCGGCTGCGGCTGCCTGTCGATGAAGGCCTGCGCGCTCGTGAATCCCGATGACCAGCTTGCCGAAGAAGGTGCGGGCGCCAGGCGACTGGAAGCCGCCGCGGAACTCAAATGACCCGGATTTGCAACAAGGAGACCCATGCCTGCTTATGACTATCTGCTGATCGGCGGCGGAATGACTGCCGACGCTGCCGCCCGCGGCATCCGTGACGTTGACGCTGAAGGCTCAATCGGCCTGATCAGCACCGAAACCGACGCGCCTTACAACCGCCCGCCACTCAGCAAGGGACTGTGGCGGGATCAGGAAATTGAGGAAATTGACCGGGAGACCGAAAACCTGGGCGTGACGCTGCATCTTGGCCGCCGCGCGGTCACTCTCGACCGTGCCAGCAGGACGGTTACCGATGACCGCGGCGAGACATACGGCTACGGCAGACTCCTGCTCGCCACGGGCGGCAGTCCCCGTCGGCTTCGGGGACTTGAGGACGGCGTCATCTACTACCGCAACCTGGCTGACTACCGGCGGCTCAGGGAGCTGACCGCGGAGCGGCGCAGCGTGATGGTGCTCGGCGGAGGCTACATCGGCGCCGAACTGGCCGCTGCCCTGCAGGGCGCGGGTCATGACGTGCACATGGCGTTCCCTGAGGTCAACGTGCTGGACCGGATACTGCCCGCTGAACTGGCGCGTGAGGTGAGCACGCTGTTCAGGAGCAAAGGGGTAACTCTCCACCGGCGCGTAACCGCCGAATCGGTGCGGCAATCAGCCGCCGGAACGGTTGTCCGCTTCGCTGACGGGACTGAAATTCTGGTTGATGTCGTCGTTGCCGGCCTGGGCATACTCCCGGAAACCTCCCTGGCTGAGACGGCCGGCCTGGGCGTGTCGGACGGCATAACCGTGAACGAGTTTCTGCAGACCACCGATCCCGACGTTTACGCAGCCGGTGACGTGGCCAGCATTCTCAGCCCGGCCCTGGGCATCCGCCAGCGTGTTGAGCACGAGGAGAACGCCAACCTGAGCGGCTACCTGGCCGGCAAGGCCATGGCCGGCGAAGCGGAGCCTTACACGCACCTGCCGATGTTTTACTCCGACCTGTTCGACCAGTCATTCCAGGGTGTGGGTCTGGCGGACTCGCGCCTCGAGACGGCAATTGACTGGGATGAACCGCTGAAAAAAGGAACCGTCCGTTATCTGGAGGACGGAAAAGTCCGCGGAGTGCTCGCCTGGAACAGCTGGGGCCGGCTGGACGCGGCGAGAGAGCTGATCGGCATGTCTGAACGTAGCATTAACGCCCGTCCCTGACGCACGTGATAGCTTGGCTGAACCAGAATGCACACACCGGAGGTTCTGCCATGTTCAACCGCACCCGCCTGACCTTTGCCATTGCTGCCGCAGCGCTCCTCAGCCTGTCCTTCGCCCAGGAGCCGTACGAGACCGGCAGCATTGAGGCCACAATAGCCGGCAAGGAAATCCGCGCCTGGACCTATGCCACTGATATCCCCGCAAATGTGGCCGATGGTGTGGAGGACGAGCGCCAGCGTGCGTTTCTGGAACGGGTGGCCGGAACAACGGTTCACTCGGCCAGCTTCATGCACCGGGAGGCCATGATGCTGGGCGGCATGGTACTCGTCGAAGAGACCATCTACGTAACGCTGAGCACCCGCACAGACCATCCCGAGGGGAACTCTTTCGATTCGCTGCTGGTGGAGTTCAGCCTCGCCCCGGAAACACTCGAACTTGGCGAAGAGGTCGACATCAAGGTGACGTACTATCCGTCGGGCTCAAGCTACGACGACTACTACGCCCTGACTGATGGCAGCCTGCTGATTGAGTCACTCGAGGTGCTGGATGATCAGACCATGGCCATCAGCGGCACGATTTCCGGCCTGCTCAGCCACCAGAGTGACTACGACATCATGCATAACCCCGCTGACACGCTTGAGATTGAAGCCCGTTTTGAGATCAGCCAGGTGAAGACGTCTGATACGGCCTATTCGCTGATCACCGGAGACTGACCCCTCAGCCAGACTGACCCTGCCCGTACAATCAGGTCATGACAGCCAAACGAACAGACGAAAGCATGCCCCGCAAGCTGCTCGACGCGGCAGTCACCGGGCTGCGCAACAGCCCTGTGAGGCTGCGCAACCACCTGGCCAGACTGCTGCCCGGCAAGCGACCTGCCTGGCTGGTGCTCAACCTTACCGGCAGCTTCCCCGTCCGCAAGGCAAAACGGAAGCTGCTGTCAATCCAGAGTCTTACCGGCCAGGCACGAGAATTCTCGCAGGAAGAACTCGAAGCACTCATCAGTTCCCTGCTCACGGCCGAATGGCTGGAAGGCGTAGTCATCCGTCTGGATGAACTGCAGCTTGACTGGGCCAGCTCCTACGCTCTGCGTAATCAGCTGCAGAGGCTGAAGCAGGGCGGCAAGAAGCTGACTGTGACCTCCTCCCTGTTTACCAACACCAGTTATTACCTGGCCAGCATCGCCGATGAACTGATAGTGCCGGAATCGGCAGAGTTCCACGTCAACGGTTCGGCGTTTGCCAAGACCTACATGGCTGATTTCCTGGACCGCTTTGGAATCCGCTTCCGGAAACTGGCCATCCGCGAATACAAGAGCGCCATGGATGACATGGTGCGCAGCTCCATGAGTGAAGGTGACCGCGAACAGCTGACGGTGCTGCTGGAAAGCCTGCAGCGCTCGTTTGCCACTGACGTCGCCGAAGCGCGCAGACAGACACCGGGTGAAGTCCGTGACTGGGTACAGCGCAGTGTCTCCTCAGCCGCTGAGGCGCAGCGGATCGGCATGGTCGACCGTGTCGCTTACGAGGACGAGTTTGTGACCAGTGTCTACAGGAAACTCGGTTCCGCACAGCGGTTCCTGACCCGGCCGCTGCGGGCGTCGCCTGCGGGGCAGGTGGCCTTCGTGTCACTCCAGGGCAACATCGTGCCGGGCAAGTCGCGGCAGTTTCCGGTGCCGGTTCCGCTGTTCGGAGATCTTATGGCGGGCAGCGAAACACTTGTCCAGGCGTTGCGTACGGCGGCGAAGGATCCGAATACTGCCGCAGTCGTGTTCCACGTCGACTCCGGCGGCGGTTCACCACTGGCAAGTGACCTGATCTGGCGGGAAATCAAGCTGTTGGCAGAGCGCATGCCGGTCGTGGCGGTAATGGGCAGTGTCGCCGCCAGCGGTGGTTACTACGTGCTCACCCACGCGACCAGGATCGTTGCTGCTCCGGCAACTCTCACCGGTTCAATCGGGGTGGTTACCGGCAAGCCGGTGCTTGAGGAATTCAACCGCAGTTACGGCTTCAATCCGGAGATAGTCAAGAACGGCCGCTTCGCTGACCTGTACAGCTCCGGCCGGGACTGGGACGGTGAAGAAGAGGCGCTGGTGAGCCGCTACATGGATGAGGTTTATGACCGCTTCACAAGCCGGGTGGCCGCGGGGCGCAATCTGAGCGTGGAACGCGTCAACGAAATCGGCCGTGGCCGCATCTGGAGCGGTGAGGATGCTATTGGCGTCGGCCTTGTCGACGAACTGGGCGACGTGGCCAGCGCCATCAGCCTGGCAAAGGAACTCGCCGGACTGAGCCGCTCAGCCCGCGTGCGCAACGTGGAGGCTCCGCACAGCTATGTGCTGCCGGTCGGCCCGGGTGCCGGGGAAGTGCAGCGGGCGGTGGCTCCCCTGCTGAAAGAACGCGCACTGCTGCTCGCTCCGTTCACACTGCGCGCAGACTGACCCCAGCCGTTCAGGCTCTGTTCAGGGCCCCACAGGTAACATACGGTCGGAGGTAAGAGAGATGACTTCGACCAGCCGCAGCAACCGTAAGTTCCGTTACCCGGCCCTGTCCGCCGTCCTTGGCCTGGTCCTGATCCTGAGCGCATGTGGGGGCGGCCCCACCGACAGCGGCAACCCCGCCGTGCACATCACGTCCGGGACCGAAAGTGCCACGGCCACGTATGAACTCGCCGGCGTGGCATTCGACGACACCGGTATCTCCGGGATGACGTACACACTCGGTGGCGCCGAGGCGCAGCCCTTCACGGCAGGCGGCGGCACTTTCAGCGTTTCACTGACGCTGACGCCGGGGGCCAACCCGATTACCGTCACCGCAACAGACGCTGCCGGCAACAGCGGAAGTGACTCGGTCACGGTGCAATACAACGCACCGCCGAGCGGCACTTCCCCGAACGTGGATGTGGCAGCCATCGGCGACACGATAGTGATCAGCGGCAGCAACTTCGGTACTTCCGGCAACCTGACCATCGGTGACGTGAGTGCCAGCACCGGCAGCTGGACGGATTCGGAAATAAGCCTGACCATCCCGGACAATGCACCCGGCGGTCCACAGACCATAACGGTAGCCTCAGCCCACGGCACCAGCACTTTTGAGATCTTCATCGGTGTTGATTTTCCTGAAGGCACACTCGAGGAACTTGCCGCCCTCGCATTGCCCAGGGGCACGGCCGTGCGCCTGGGCGCAGACACCTTCGGCCAGTCCACTACGGAGGTCGAGCTGGACAACCTGAGTCTTTACGGACAGGGCGCCGGCCTGACCATTGTCGACTCGGGGGCCAGCCAGATTCTGTCGCTGCTGGCGGACTACGACCATGATCTGGTCTTTGCGGACCTGACCCTGCGCACGGATGCAACATTAATAGGTCCGAGCACTCCGGAATCCGTGGGCGGACTTGCAACAGCCGCAAGCGGAGCCGCGGATCTGCCAGGCGCCAGCGAGCTTTACGAAGCGGCTCTGGCCGCCGGTTACGACAGTCACCGGAACGGCGGCGAGCTGAGCACGCAGTCACTCAGGAGCGGCAGTTTTACTTTGCGCGACCTTGAGATCGAGGAAGTCACCGGTCTGCTGGGCGTGCTTACGCTCAATCCGGCCACCATAAGTGCCTATCCCGGTGCGCTCCATGTGCACAATGTGACCTTCACCGGCACCACAAGTGCCCTGGTCCTGCTGACAGCCGGTGACGTCACGGTCACTGACAGCGATGTGACTGGCGGCGCGGTCGTCGCCAGCTTCGCCGGCAATGTCACGGTGGAGAACTCCAGACTGCACAGCAGTGCAGCCGGTAGCAGCTTTGCCAGCACAGGCGTGCTGTACGGGCGCCACCTCCGGATGGTTGACTCGAGCTTCGAGTCATACTCAGAGGATGTCATGATCGCTGCGGTTGATGCCCTGCTCGGTCCGTCCTCGGGCCTGCCATTCGGAACCGGATCCATGGAAATCACCGGCACCACCATCCGGGCACTGGCTGCAGACCCGGCCGCCCCCACCTACGCAGGTGTCCTGATAATGTTCGCAGCGAGTGACCTGAGCACCATCAGCGACAACACCATCACGGCGCACCGCGAACTGATACTGGGCACAATGGGCGGAAACTTCGACTTCCACGACAACACCGTTACGGTGGGCCACAGCCTGATAGCTTCATCACCGGTCGGTTTGCAGCAGGGTGGAGCTGGAACCTTGAGTTTCCTTGACTTCCGCAACAACACGGTCAACTGGGTAACAGGTGGCGGCCTGGAAGTGGGCGGCGACTTCCGGGTTCTGATCGACTCCAACACTTTCAACGGCCAGAGTGGCCAGGCCCTGAGCCTGTACGATTCCGGCAGCCTCACGGGGGTCGAGTTCAGCGCTCAGGACAACACCTTTGCCGGCTTCGACGAGGCCCTGTACATCGAGCTGGATGGCGTCGGAGCAAGCCCGGCTGACCTCAGGTTCAACGGCAACATCTTCGACTTCCCGATTGATGCGCTCGGCAAGGTGGCCGTGCTCCAGGACGTCGTGGAAGCCACCATCGATGCAGACGGCAACCGCTGGGGTACCGAGGATGACGTGGCTGTGCTGAACAGCTACATCGAGCGCCTTGGCAGCACGCCGGGCGACATGATGGAAATAACAGGCGTGATGCCTTAAGCCCTGTTCGGACTGATTCCGTGCCGGTCACTGAATCAGGTGGCCGGCACGGCCTTGCTCTCCATTTCGAGCCGCAGCAGATCTTCCTTACGCGGTACGCCCCCGCCATAACCGCCAATCCGGCCGTTGGCATTGATTACCCGGTGGCAGGGAATGATGACGGCCAGCTGGTTGGCGCCGTTGGCCTGAGCAACCGCACGGAACGCTTTGGGGCGGTCAACCCGGCGGGCAAGCTCCAGGTAGGAGATCGTTTCACCGTACGGGATCCGCTGCAGCTCCCGCCAGACACGCTTCTGGAAGTCAGTTCCCGCGGTCCTGACCGGAGTTGTGAACTCGCGGAGCTCACCGGCAAAATAGCCGGTAAGTTCGTCCCTGATGCTCTCCAGCGGCGCTGATGAGCCGGACACTATGGCGTATCTGGCTGCCAGCCGCCTCAGCCCGGCTTCCAGGCCGCGCCTTTCAACAAATTCGAGCAGCAGCAACTGCTCCTCATCTGCCATTGCCAGCATGGGTCCGAGTGGCGTGTCCAGCCACTCCGCCATAAGCTGCTGCTGGCTGGGATTGCTTGGCGGTCTGCTGACAATAGCGGCCAAGGCAGCCCGGTAGTCACTGTCCGACGCGAAAGCTGCCTCCGGTTGTGTTTCCATTGCGGTTCCTCCCTGCGTTTGAGTCCCGATTCCCTATCCCGGTCGTTACGCCAGTGTAATATCCAGCCATGAAAATCAATCAGCCCGGGTGTACGCCCCGTCTGCCGGCCGTGCTTGCGGCCCTGCTTCTGTTCTGCCTGGCCGGAAATTCCATCGCCGCTGCCTTCAGCCTCGGGCCGGGCGATGACCAGCTGGTGTCCGGTGAGTACTACGACCGGATCACGTTCACGGGGGTTGCTGGTGACGCCGTCAGCATCGAAGTCAGCTCCCGGGACTTCAGCCCGTACCTGATCATTCTGGATGGCGCCGACAGCCCAATGTTGGAAGACTACGCTGATTCGCTGTTGCAGCTGACTTACACCCTGCCTGCGAGCGGCAGCTACACGCTGCTGATCACCACTGTTGCTCCCGGCGAAACCGGCAGTTACCGGCTGTCACTCTGGGCGGCCGCCGAGGGCGCCGCCAGCGCACCCGCACCAACCGGGGGCGCGCAGACCGCGCCGCCAAACACGGTGATGGGCACGGTCATTGACGCCCAGGGCAGGCCACTGCCGGGAGCACGGGTATCCCTGTACCCCGCGCTCACCACGGGCCAGGTCAACGCCACCACGGACGCTGCCGGCAACTACATCTTCCAGAGTCTGCCCGACGTGCCCTATGACATCCGGGCCTACACCTCCGTAAATTACGGGGGCCAGCAAATCTGCATGCGTCTCGCCATGGAAAATGAAGCGGATTACAACAGTTTCACCGCCGGCAGCGGCATCACCCGTAATTTTCAGCTTCGGTTCAGCGGTCAGATTCGTGACATCCACGGCAATACTCCCCAACACTTCGGCGGCGCCATCTACTTCGTGGACGGCCCGGCAGAAACCGAAAATGGCGCCCAGGTGGAGTTCAGCTTCACTCCTGCCGGACCGCTTGTCGATGGCAGCCAGAGTTCGCCATTCACGCGTACGTACACCAGTTCAATGGGCAACCTGATTCACGACATTCCGGTAGGCCCTTACCGGTTAAGTGCAGTACTCATTCAGCCTGATGGCGCCCGCCAGCCGCTGCTGCTCAGGCACGACGCGTTTGCGCAGGCGACGCCATTTTTAGACATCGACTGGAGTGGCGACGGCGGCTGCACCCTCGGCAGCGGCTTTGACAGGGTCACCGTGCACACGGACTACTGGGACCGCTGAGCCCACCCTGGGAAAGCAGTGCAGCGAATGACCGGTTTCCGGGGGTGAAGGTCCGGTCATTCGCTGCTGTTGTGGCGCGGAATGGGACTTTGCACGAGTACGGCAACTCCACCCAGCCAATTGTGAGACGCCACAAGGCTACACCCGGGGCGTAATCAGGGCGTAAGCGCAACGTGACGGCTGACGCCAGACCAAGGCCGGCAGCGGCCAGATTGCCGCCTGAAACCCACGGACCAGTGCGTCAGTCTTTCGGATCCAGCACGTCCCTAAGTCCGTCACCGAACAGGTTGATGCCCAGCACGGTCACGAATATCGCCATGCCCGGCCAGAATGATGTCCACGGTGCGCTGGTGAGGTAGCCGGTGCCGGTACGGAGCATTGAGCCCCATGACGGCGTTGGCGGCTGGACCCCGAGACCGAGGAACGACAGCGATGACTCCACCAGAATCGCTGCGGCGATTGACAGTGAAGCCTGCACCAGGATGGCGCTCAGCATGTTGGGCAGAACGTGCCGGAACATGATCGGCAGCGACCGCAGGCCGAGTGAACGTGACGCCTCAACGAACTCGGCTTCCCGCAGCGACAGTGCCTGGGCCCGGGCCAGACGGATGAATATCGGGATGTAGACGATACCGATTGCCACCATCGCTGTTGTCAGCCCGGCACCGAGTGCCGTGGTCAGGGCCAGCGCCAGGATGATGACCGGGAACGCCATGATCGCGTCCGTCAGGCGCATGA